>NZ_JASJVC010000075.1:0-16225 GCF_035019905.1 Sphingomonas sp. 10B4
GATCATGTTGGAACATGAATCGCTTCCGGACCACAACGCAACCTCTTTTCCGGCTCCTCAATGAGTCAGGCTATATCATGGCTATGGCGCGAGATAATTTCGGTTCTCCGGCGAAGGTCGGGGCCCAGGCGGACGGACGGAATGGGCGAGCGCAACGGTCTTTGCAGCAGCCTGCGCTGCTGCGCCCCGGCCTGCGCCGGGGAACTGCTAAGGGCATGACATGCGTCTCCTGATCTTTGGGCTCGGCTACACCGCGCAAGTGCTGGCCGCGCGGGTGCGCGCGGCGGGCTGGCAAGTCGTCGGCACGACGCGCGATGGCCGCGGCGACACGCTCCGCTTCGAGGACGGCGCCGCGATCGCGCGCGAGATCGCGGTCGCGACGCATGTGCTCTCGTCGGTCCCGCCCGCGGGCGAGATCGATCCGGTGCTTGTCTCCTACGGTCCAGCGCTCGCACGGAGCGGGGCGTGGCTCGGCTATCTCTCCTCGACCGGCGTTTACGGCGATGCGGCGGGCGCGTGGGTCGACGAAACCGCGCCGCTCGGCACCGGCCGACGCAGCGCACGCGCCGAGGCGGATCGCGACTGGCTCGCGCTCGGCGCGCGCGTGTTCCGCTTGCCGGGGATCTACGGCCCCGGCCGCTCGCCGCTAGACCGCGTCGCGAGCGGCGCTGCGCACCGCGTCGAATCGCCCGGCCAAGTGTTCAGCCGCGCCCATGTCGACGATATCGTGTCGGGCGTGATTGCGGGGTTCGATGCTCCGGCGGGAGCGTACAACCTCGCCGATGACGTGCCCGCGAGCCAGAACGACGTCATCGCCTTTGCCGCCGCCTTGCTCGGGCGCGATCCCCCCCCGTTCATGCCGCTCGACTCGCTCTCGCCGATGGCGCGCGGTTTCTATGCCGAGAATCGCCGCATCGCCAACGCCAAGGCCAAGCGCGTGCTCGGCTGGCGCCCGGCGTATCGCGACTATCGCGCGGGCCTGCGCGCCCTCAAGGCGATGACCAGCCCGCCGATCACCAGCGCGGCACCGGCGCCCGCCAGCAGCGACCAGCGATAGCCCTCGAACAGCGTCGACAGGCACATCGCGATGACGGGAACGAGCACCCCCGAATACGCCGCCTTCGCCGGGCCGATCACGCGCAACACCCCGAAATAGAGCGGGAAGGCGATCGCCGAGGCGAACACGCCGAGATACATCGTCGCGGCAAGATAGGCGAAGGTGAGCTCGATCACCGGCGGACCCGTCGTCACCCACGCAAACGCCCCGTCGAACGTGGCGCCAAGCAGCATCGCGACCCCGAGCATCGGGATCATCGGATAGGCGCGCGCGGTCTGCGTCCCCTGCATCACGTTTGCCGAGGAGGCCGAGAAGATCGCGAGCAGCGTGAAACCGATCCCGGTCAGCGCCTCGATCGGCCCGTGCGGATCGATCCGGATCTCGCGCACGAACAGCAGCGTGACCCCCCCCATCGCCACCGCCATGCCGATAATCAGCTGCCGCCCGAGCTGCTGCCCCAGGAAGATCCGCCCGAACACCGCATTGGGCAGGAGCATCAGCGCGAACACCACCGCCACCAGCCCCGACGTAATGTGCATTTCCGCGCGATAGACGAAGTTGAAGTTGAGGCAGAATTGCGCGAGCCCGAGCACCGCCGCGAAGCGCAGCCCACGCGCATCGAGCCGCAGCGATTCACGCCGGATCAGCGCATAGCTGCACATGACAACGCCAGCGACGAGGAAGCGGTACGTCACCGACCAGCTCGCCGGCACCACGCCGAGCTGCCCGCGAATGACGAGCCAGGTCGAGCCCCAGATCAGCGTGACGATCCCGAATGGAATCAGGATCGCGAGCTTGCTCGAACTGGGCGCTGCCCCAGCGCTCAAAGCGCGGCGATCGCGTCGGCGAGCGGCCGGATGTCGGCGGGATCCTGGTTCCACGAGATGACGAGCCGCGCTTCGCCCGGGCCCCAATCGTAGAAATCGAAGCCGAGCGCGCGCAGGCTCGCAGCTTCGGCGGCGGAGACGCGGATGAACACCTCGTTCGCCTCGACCGGATGCACCAGCCGGTCGCCCGCCGCGGCGGCGAGCAACGCTGCCCCGGTGTTGGCGTTGCGTGCGAGATCGAGCCACAGATCGCCCTCGACCATCGCGAGCAATTGCGCCGCGAGGTAGCGCCCCTTGCACAGCAGCATCCCCGCGCGCTTGCGGCGGTAGAGCGTCGCGTCGGCGAGCGCGGTATCGAAGAAGATCAGCGCCTCGGCGTTCATCCCGCCATTCTTGATGAAGCCGAAGCTCAGCGCGGTCACGCCCGCGCGCCACGTCACGTCGGCGGGCGCGCACTCGAGCGAGGCGACCGCATTAGCGAAGCGCGCGCCGTCCATGTGCAGCCCGAGCTTGCGCGCCTTGGCGAGATCGCCGATCGCAGCGACCTCGGCGGGCGAATAGACGCGGCCATATTCGGTCGCGTTGGTGATCGAGATCGCATGCGGCTGCGTCTGGTGGACGTCGTAGCGCGTCGCATCGAGTACCGCGCTGATCGTTTCGGGCGTCAGCTTGGCGCCGTCGCCATCGGCGAGGAACAGCTTGGCGCCGTGCGTGTAGAATTCGGGCGCGCCGCATTCGTCGTTCTGGATATGCGCGTCGCGGTGGCACACGATGCTGCCGTGCGGCGGGCACATCGCAGCGAGCGCGAGGCAGTTCGCCGCCGTGCCAGACGGCACCCACAGCGCGCGCGCCTCGGTTTCGAACAGTTCGGAAAAGCGCGCGTCGAGCGCCTTGCTCCAGCGATCGCCATCATAAGCGGTGTCGAGCACGTTGGCGTCGGCCATCGCGGTGAAGATCGCCGGGTGGACCGGGGCGGCATTGTCGGAGAAGAAGCGCATGCTGCGGTCTTGCGGACGGGCGTGCGCGGCGTCAACTCGTGCGATCAGCGATCGTCCTGATAATCCCGGTAGTCGCGTCCACCACGGTCAGGCTCGCGCCCGAAATCGCGGGGCGGGGCGCGTTCATCGGGGTCACTCCGCCGACGATCGCGCTCGTCGGGCCGGTTCGACTGGAAGTCGAGCTCGCCATTGCGCAAGCGCACACGGCCGATCCCGGGGATTTCGCCCTCGACCGGCGGAATGTTCGACGGATCGAGGAAATTCTCGAGCGTCTCGCCAATGCCGTTGGCGGCGTCGGGGTCGACCATCTCGTCTTCGGCCGGTGCCGCGACTTGCGCGGCACCGACTCCCAGCGCCTGCTGCATGAAATCGCGCCAGACGCGGGCCGGCACGCCGCCGCCCGACAGTCCGGCGTTGGGGGTATTGTCGTCGTTGCCGACCCACACGCCGACGACCAGCCCGTTGGCGAAGCCGACGAACAGCGCGTCGCGATTGTCCTGCGTCGTGCCCGTCTTGCCATAGGTCTTGACCGACAGCGCCGCGGCGCGTCCCGTGCCGGTCTCGGCCGAGGCGGAGAGCAAATCGAGCATTTCGTCATGCAGCGTGCCGTCGAGCGCGTGGCTGCGATCGGTCAGCGTCGCGAGAACGCCGCGCTCGGGCGGATCCTCGAGCCCGCGCGGGCGCACCGGATATTGCTCGGCGGCGACCGCGGCATAGGCCGCCGTCAGTTCGAGCAGCGACATGCTCGACGTGCCGAGCGCGATCGTCGCCTCATTGGGGATCGGGGTCGAAACGCCGAGATCGCGCGCCGCCTGGATGACCTTGGCGACGCCGACCTGCTGCGTGATCCGCGCCGCCGCGACGTTCGACGAGCGCGCGAACGCCTGGCGCAGCGTAATCGGGCCGAGATAGCGGCCATCGGCGTTTTTGGGCGACCAATTGGCGATCGTGATCGGTTTGTCGTCGATCACCGAATCGGGCGTCATTCCGCTGCGCATCGCGGCGAGATAGACGAACAGCTTGAACGCCGATCCCGGCTGGCGCTGCGCCTGCGTCGCGCGGTTGAACGGGCTTGCGGCATAGGAGCGCCCGCCGACCATCGCGACGACGCGACCGTCGGGGCGCATCGCGACGAGCGCGATCTGCGCCTGCTTGAGCCCCGCGCGCTTCACCGCGCGTTCGGCGGCGGCCTGGAGGCGGCGGTCGAGCGTCGTGCGGACGGTCGATTCGGTGGCGATCTCGCCGGCATGGTCGCGCGCGGCGGGAAGCACCCAGTCGGCGAAATAAGTACCGTTGGGGAGCGGGGCCTTCGCTTCGGGAACGACGCGCGCGGGGCGGACGCCCGCGGCTTCGTCCTTGTCGAGCAGTTTGGCGTCGACCATCGCTGCGACGACGAGCCGCGCGCGATCGCGCGCGCCCTGCAAATTGGTCGTCGGCGCGAGCTTGGAGGGCGCCTTGACCAGCCCGGCGAGCATCGCGGCCTGGCCGATCGACAGATTCTCGGGCTTCCTTGCGAAATAGTGCCGCGCGGCGGCGCGCAGGCCATAGACGTTGTCGCCGAAATAGACGTTCGACAGATAGCGCGAGAGAATCTGGTCCTTGGTCAGCCACGCCTCGAGCCAGAAGGCGATCATCACTTCGCGGATTTTCCGCGCGGCGGTGCGGTCCGAATCGAGGAAGGCGTTCTTGGCGAGCTGCTGCGTGATCGTGCTGCCGCCCTGGTCGCGTCCCTTCGAGGTCACATTGTGGAAGAAGGCGCGTGCGATGCCGCGCGGGTCGATCCCCCAATGCGAGCGGAAGCGCCGGTCCTCGATCGCGAGAAACGCGTTGGTGACATTCTTGGGCAGCTTCGCCGCGTCGACCGGCGCATCGATCACCGCGCCGCGCCGCGCGAACGGCCGTCCGTCGTCCGACAGCAAGGTGATGCTCGGCGGCGTCGGCGGCTGGAGCGATTTCGACAAGGGCGCGGTAACCGCGAGCCAGCCGACCGCGAAGACGAACAGCACGATCATTGCCGCGACGCCGCGCATGATCCAGCGCGTGACCGTGCGGCGCCGGGCGGTGGGAAGCCGTGCTGCGTAGCGCTCGTAATCGAACGGCGGCTGCGGTGGATAGGTGGGATCGATGCGCCGATCGGGCGGCGGCATGCCGTGCGTCAGTTCGAGCGCATCATTGGCCTGGCGCGAGTCCGCGTCGCGATCGGAGGAGAAGAAACGCATGACTAGATCCCGCAACGACGAGCGTGTGTATTAGTCATGTAGAACAGATGGGGCAAGCGGGGAGGCGACATTGCCAGGCCTGTAGCAGCCGACTGGCGGCCAAGCGAGCCGTTCCCCGCGCAGCGCACGGCGATCGCTTGCCGAATCCGGGCGGCGCAGCGTAGGGTCGCCGGCGACTTCCACCTTGAGGTGGACCCCTGACAACGCTATCAGAATAGCGTCGGGCGGTCGCGCCCCTCTGCCGAAAGCCTTGTTCATGTCCGACGCTCTCTCTGCTTCGCCTGTCGCCGGCCAGCCCCTGGTGGTGGGGATCGGCGGGACGATCGGCGGCATCTCGTCGACCGAGCGTGCGCTCGCGATCGCGCTCGAGGCGGCCGGGCAGGAGGGCTTCCGCACGCGGCTCTTCGGTGGCGCCGAGATGGGGCGGCTTCCGCTCTATGACCCCAAGGCGACGTCGCGCACCGCGGAAGAGCGCGATTTCGTCGATACCATCCGCCAGGCCTCGGCATTGATCATCGCCTCGCCGGGCTATCACGGCAGCATCTCGGGCGTCGTCAAGAACGCGCTCGATCTGCTCGAGGAAACCGCGCGCGATCCGCACCGGCCTTACCTCGCCGACATGCCGGTCGGGCTGATCGCGACGGCGTATGGCTGGCAGGCGACGGGCAGCACGATCGCGGCGCTGCGCTCGATCGTCCACGCGCTGCGCGGCTGGCCGACGCCGTTTGCCGCCGCGGTCAATTCGCAAGTCACCAAGTTCGACGACGAAGGCGGCGCGAACGACCAAGCGGTGATCGACCAGCTGCGCATGGTCGGCCAGCAAGTCGCGCGCTTTGCCCCGCTGGCGATCCAGCATGGATGACGCGTTGCGCCAGCAGATCGGCCGACGCGGCGCGCTCGCGCTCGGCGCAGGCGCGCTGGCAAGCAGCCCGCTCTGGGCGCAGTCGCTCGTCGATCTCGGCTTTTCCGAGAACGATGGCCGACGCCCGCTGACCGATGCCTTTCCCGGCAAGACGGGCATGATCCTGCAGCGCACGCGCGGGCCGTTGCTCGAAACGCCGATGGCGGCGTTCGACGGCGCGCTGGCGGACGATCCGGCGACGCCCAACGACCGCTTCTTCGTCCGCTGGCACTATGCCGACATTCCGCTGTCGGTCGATGCCGCCGCTTTCCGGTTACGGATCAAGGGCGCGGTCAACCGCGCGCTGTCGCTGTCGCTCGATGCGATCCAGAGCATGCCCGCGGTCGAGATCGCCGCGGTCAACCAATGTTCGGGCAATTCGCGCGGGCTGTTCGGCCCGCGCGTGCCCGGTGCGCAATGGGGCAATGGCGCGATGGGGCATGCGGTATGGACCGGCGTGCGGCTCGCCGACTTGCTCGACCGCGCGGGCGCGAAGGGCAGTCATGTCAAATTCGCCGGGCTCGACCAGCCGCCGGGTGATGCGCCGTGGTTCGCCAAGACGCTGACGCTTGCCGAGGCGCGCAGCCGCGACGTGATCGTCGCATACGGCATGAACGGCGTGCAGCTCCCGCTGCTCAACGGCTTCCCGCTGCGGCTGATCGTGCCGGGCTATTATTCGACCTATTGGGTCAAGGCGCTCGATTCGATCGAGCTGCTGACCGGCCCCGACACGGGCTATTGGATGGAGAAGGCGTACCGCATCCCGACCGCGCCGCGCGCGAGCGTCGTCCCCGGCGCGAAGGATTTCCCGACTGCGCCGATCGGGCGGATGCTGCCGCGCGCGTTCTTCACCAAGGCCGACGCGCAAGCCGTGCGCGGGATCGCGATGGGCGGCGATGCCGGCGTCGCGAAGGTCGAATGGTCGATCGATGCCGGCAAGAGCTGGCATGCGGCACAGCTTGGACGCGATTACGGGCAGTACGGCTTCCGGCGCTGGGCCGCGATCCTGCCACGCGGCAGCCACACGGTCGCGGTGCGCGCGACCAATGTGCGCGGCGTCACGCAAGTCGCCGACCCGATCTGGAATCCCGGCGGCTACATGCGCAATGTGATCGAAACCGCGAAGGTTACCGTATGAGCCGCGCGTTCCCCCTTGTTGCGTTGCTGCTTCTGCTCGGTGGGTGCCAGCGTTATGCCACGCCAGGCGAGACGCGCACCAGCGGCGGCGGCGCGCGCGCGATTGCGCTGAGTTCGCAAAGCATCACGCTGCCGACCGAAAGCGTGACCTTGCCCGCGAGCGCCGAGATCGTCAGCACCAATTGCACCGCGTGCCATTCGGCCGAACAGATCCTGACGCAACCTCGGCTCAAGCCCGAGCAATGGGCGACCGAAGTCGCCAAGATGCGCACTGCCTACAAGGCGTCGATCGCCGAGGCCGACGATCCCAAGCTCGTCGCGGCGCTGGTCGCGCTGCAGGATGGCACCGCGCGCTGAGCGCGGTTCAGCCGTAGGCGCGCCAGAAGAAGACGCCCGTCGTCACCGCGGTGACGAGCAGCGTCCACGCGCGCACCACGCCGGCGGGCAGCCGCTTGCCGAGATGCGCGCCGCCCCAGCCGCCGAGCATCCCGCCCGCCAGCATCGGCAGGCACGCGCTCCACGCGACCAGCCCGACCGCGATGAACACGATTGCGGCGGCAGCATTGGCGACCGCGAGCATCAGCGTGCGCGGCGCGAACAGCGCGCGCGGCGAGACGCCCGCGAGCAGGCCGTAGACCGCCGTCGTCATCAGCCCGACGCCGCCGCCGAAATAGCCACCGTACAGGCCAAGCAGGCCTTGCGCGACGATCAGCGTCCGCCGCCCGATCGCGACGCGACGCCGTAGCGCATCGGCGGCCGTCTTGCCGAAGGCGATCACCAGAAAGGCGAACAGCAACAGCCAGGGAATGACGAGATCGAACACATGGCTCGGCGTGAGCGCGAGCAGCGCGCTGCCCGCCAGGCCACCGACGAAGGTGATGGCGACGAGCGTGCGCAGGCCCACGCCGCCGATCGGGCCGAGCTCGGTGCGGAATGCCCAGGCACTCGTCGCCGCGCCGGGCAGCAGCGCGACGTTCGAAGTCGCGTTGGCGGTGTTGGCGGGCAGACCGAGCGCGATGAGCGCAGGCAAGGTCGCGAAGCTGCCGCCGCCCGCAAGCGCGTTCATCGCACCGCCGAGGATGCCGGCGCCAGCGGCCAGCGCTATGGTAGGCAGAGTCACCCGTACCTCGTCATGCCGGGCTTGTCCCGGCGTCCACCGCGCCGCACATCCTGCCCGCGCCGCTCTTGCTGCACGGTGCGGCCCGGGACAAGCCCGGGGTGACGGTGAGGGTCAGCCGAGTGCCGCGAGTTTCGCCTCGGCCTGACGATCGAGCTCCGCCCGGCTCATCTTCTCGCTTGCGGTCTTCAACTGGCCGCACGCCGCATCGATGTCGCGCCCGCGCGGGGTGCGCACCGGCGCGCTGATGCCTGCGTCGAACACGATGTTCGAGAAGGACTTGATCCGCTCAGGCGTCGAGCATTCGTACGGCGCGCCCGGCCACGGGTTGAACGGGATGAGGTTGACCTTGGCGGGCAAGTCGTAATGCTTGAGCAGCCGGACGAGCTCGCGCGCATCGGCATCGCTGTCGTTCTTGTCCTTGAGCATGACGTATTCGAAGGTGATGCGCCGCGCATTGTTGGTGCCGGGATAGTCGGCGCACGCCTGGAGCAGTTCCTCGATGCCGTATTTCTTGTTGATCGGCACCAGCTCGTCGCGGACTTCCTTGGTCACCGCGTGGAGCGAGATGGCGAGGTTGACCGAAATCTCCTCGCCCGCGCGCGCCATCAAGGGCACGACGCCCGAGGTCGACAGCGTGATGCGGCGGCGCGACAGGCCGAGCCCGTCGCCGTCCATCACGATTTTCAAGCCATCGCGGACATTGTCGAAATTGTAGAGCGGCTCGCCCATGCCCATCATCACGATGTTGGTGAGCATCCGCCCCTCGGGCTGGCTCGGCCATTCGCCGAGCGCGTCGCGCGCGAGCATCACCTGGCCGACGATCTCGCCCGCGGTCAGGTTGCGGACGAGCCGCATCGTGCCCGTATGGCAGAAGCGGCAGTTGAGCGTGCAGCCGACCTGGCTCGACACGCACAAGGTTCCGCGGTCGGCGTCGGGGATGAACACCATCTCGTAATCGTTGCCGTCGTCCGACCGCAGCAGCCATTTGCGCGTGCCGTCGTTCGACACCTGCGCCTCGACGACTTGCGGGCGCGAGATGACGAAGCGTTGCTCGAGCCACGGCTGCATCGTCTTGGCGATATCGGTCATCAGCGCGAAGTCCCGCACGCCGCGATTGTAGATCCAGTGCCACAGCTGCTTCGCGCGCAGCTTCGCTTGCTTGGGGTCGAGCTGCGAGGTCTCGAGCGCGAGCCGCAGATCGGCCTTGGACAGGCCGAGCAAGTCGATACGGCCATCGGCGCGCGGCACGAAGGCGCGGGGCACGGGCACGGGGTCGATATGGCCGGGAATGGCCATGAGGGTGGTCGCGGAGTTGGGCATGCGCTGGCACATAGCGTGTTTCGGCGGGTTTTTCTACCGGGGTGCGACTGGGTCAGTGAACCTCTCGACCAAGACCCGTCACCCTCGCGAAAGCGAGGGTCCCGCTTCTTCTACTGACGGGGGGAAATAGCGGGATCCCCGCTTTCGCGGGGATGACGAAGTGCTGGATGCTTTAGCGCCCCACACACCCGAGCGACGCGGCATCGATTGCGGTCGCCGCGCCACGCAAGGCATAGACGTCGGCGAACGGTGCGCCGCTTTTGGCAAGCGTCTCGACGCTCATGCTACGGCTCGAGCGAAGCGCGGCGATGATCGCGGCGTCGGTCCGCCGGTCGGGTGCCCAGGCGTCGGCATTGCCTGCGACAAGTTCGAAGCGCCGCTCGCCGATCGACAGCGTCACGCGCGATTGCGGATTGCGTTCGCGGCTCAGGCGGATGTGGAGCTGGTTGCGGATGCCGCGACCGGGCCAGCTCGCGATGCTCGCGAACGGGCGCCAGCGCGATGCGCCGCCTGCCTCGACCGGCTGCGCGATCGCATAGCAGCTGAGCGGTGCGGCATCGGTGAACGCGCCCCAGCGATCGAACACGCCGAGCGAATCGCGCGCCGCCGCGGGCGTCGCTACCATCAGTGCGAGCAGCGCCACGCGCTTCATGCCGGGGCGTGGCCCATGCCGCGATGCACCAGCGACTCGATGCCGTGCGCGATCGCGACGACCGATCCTTGCGGCAATCCCGGCGCCGCGGGCGCGCCATATCCGGGCAGATCGGCCGTGCCGGTCATCACACCGCGCAAAACCCGGCTCGAAATTCCGTGCATGATGACGAGCCGGTCGCCGTGATCGCTATCGGTATCGGTCAGCCATCCTGACACACGCGCCACAATCTCGGGATAGCTTTCGCCATCTTCTGCCGGGAACAGCAGCCCGTGCGCGCGATCGACGACCTTGACGCCGGCATCGGCCAAGTCGGCATAATAGGCCCCGCCCCAGCTCCCCGTGCCGATCTCGACCAGCCGCGCGTCGGTCCGCGCGGCGTGCCAGTCGAGCTCGAGATGCTCGGCAATGATCGCCAGCGTCTGCAAGGCGCGCCCGGTTGGCGAAGACCATAACGTCAGTGCCGGTTTCGCTCCCAGATGCGCGCGCAGTGCCCGCCCCATCTCGTCGGCCTGGGCGAAGCCGGCGCGCGTCAGCGGGGTGTGTGGATGGTCGCCCTGCAGCCGCCCGGCGGCGTTGAACACCGTTTCGCCATGCCGCGCGATGAAATCCCTCCCCGTTCTTTTGGGGCCGCTTCGTGGCGGCTTGTGGGCGTTGGAATCCATGGCGTCGCTTTCAACCCCGTGTGGCGCAAAAGCAACGCTTTATCCCGTTGTCTGAGGTTCATGCAACGGGCTGCGCCGTCACCTATTTGAGCAGTCCCACCAGGGATCGGTGGATGTACCAATGGAGTTACCCCAATGCGCAAGTTCGCTCTCACCGCTGCAACCGCAGCGCTCACGCTCGGCCTGGCCGCTCCGGCCTTTGCCCAGGACGGCCCCCCGCCGCCGCGTGACGACGCAACCTTCACCGGTGCCCGTGCCGGCGTGATCCTCGGCTATGACAAGCTGCAGCCCGGCCGTGGCCCGAATTCGGACATCGGCAGCAACCGCAAGGCCGACGGCCTGACCTATGGTGGCGATATCGGCTATGACGCCGCCTTCCACGGCGTCGTGCTCGGCGTCGAGGGCGAAGTGACGGGGTCGACCGCCGACGTCAGCAACGCCCCCATCAGCGCCGGCGCGCTCGGCTATGGCCGCGTCAAGACCGGCCGCGATCTGTATGTCGGCGGGCGCCTCGGCTATGTCGTCGCCCCCAAGACAATGATCTACGCCAAGGGCGGCTATACGAACGCCCGGCTCGATCTGACCGCGAACAACGGCACCGTCACCACCGGCAACCACTACAACCTCGACGGCTACCGCGTCGGCGCCGGTGTCGAGCAGAAGATCGGTCGCACCACCTATGCCAAGGTCGAATATCGCTATTCGAACTATGGCGATGCGCGGCTCGAATACGCCAATGGCGGCAACACCAACAATTTCAGCGTCAACACCGACCGTCACCAGGTCGTCGCTGGTGTTGGTGTCCGTTTCTGAAGCAGACCGGCAAGCTTTTGCCGCGACAAGAAGGGGGTCGGAGCGCTTGCTCCGGCCCCTTTTATGTTTAAGGAAAGGGACACGGCGTATTGCCCCCCGATGTGCTGAAAAGCGCGCAGATTCGGTGGGATGTTTGGGCGATCTTTGCCCGGGGGAACGACATGAAGGCGACGATCGAACGCGCGACCCTGTTGAAGGGCCTCAGCCACGTGCAAAGCGTGGTCGAACGGCGCAATACCATCCCGATCCTGTCGAACGTGCTGATCGAGGCGACGGCTGAGGGCGGCCTCAAGCTGATGGCGACCGATCTTGACCTGCAGATCAACGAGACGATCGCCGCCGCGGTCGACCAGCCCGGCGCGACCACGGTGTCGGCGCACACTTTCTTCGACATCTGCCGCAAGCTTCCCGAGGGCAGCCAGGTCAGCCTCGCGGCGGCCGACGGCAAGATGACGATCATGGCCGGCCGCGCGAAGTTCCAGCTCGGCACGTTGCCGCGCGACGATTTCCCGGTGATCGCCGAGGGCGAACTGCCCGTCTCGTTCGAGCTCCCCGCCGAGACGCTCAAGCAGATCATCGACAAGACGCGCTTCGCGATCTCGACCGAGGAAACGCGCTATTACCTCAACGGCATCTTCTGGCACGTCTCCGATGACGGCGGTGCAGGCGGGGCGGGGCCCGTGCTCAAGGCCGCTGCGACCGACGGCCACCGCCTCGCGCGCGTGACGATGCCGCGGCCCGAGGGCGCCGAGTCGATGCCCGACGTGATCATCCCGCGCAAGTGCATCGCCGAGCTGCGCAAGCTGCTCGACGAAGTCGACGGTTCGGTCGGCGTGTCGCTGTCGCCGACCAAGATCCGCTTCGACCTGGGGCAGGCGTTGCTCACGTCCAAGCTGATCGACGGCACCTTCCCCGATTACAGCCGCGTCATCCCGACCGGCAACGACAAGATCCTCAAGATCGACCCGCGCAGCTTCGAGGAAGGCGTCGATCGCGTCTCGACGATCGCGACCGAGAAGACGCGCGCGGTCAAGATGGCGCTCGACCGCGACAAGATCATCCTGTCGGTGACGTCGCCTGAAAACGGCACGGCGGCCGAAGAAGTGCCCGGCGAATATGTCGCGCTCGGCTTCGAGATCGGCTTCAACAGCCGCTATCTGCTCGACATCCTCGGCCAGCTCGAGGGCGACACGATCGAAGTCCATCTCGCCGATGCCGCCGCCCCGACGCTGATCCGCGAAAACGACAAGTCGTCGGCGCTGTACGTGCTCATGCCGATGCGCGTCTGAGCTCGCAGGCCGCTCGAGCCACACCGCGAGACCTGGCCGTTGGGCCGTTCTTGCGGGGTCGGCACGTGCGGCCCGCACTATTTTAGCGCTAATGCTTCCCTCGCCAGCGGCAGGGCGACGTTCGTTTCGATCGACCGGCCGATCGCCCTCTCCGCGCCGCTCGCTCTATGGCAACTGATGGCCTCGAAGCATCGCCGATATTGACACTTTGCGTGTCAGTGCTTACTGACAACCCTGTCAGTAGAGGATTCCCGCATGGCGAAGCTTCCCCCGTTCCCCGGCACGACTGGACGGCGCGATTGGCGCACCGCTTTTGACGCGATTCGCAAATTGCTCGCCAATGGCGACGACACCACACAGGTTTTCCGCATCATGCGCGCGCTCAACGTCGGCAACGCGCCGCGTAACTATGCGCGCCTGATCGCCACGAGCGACGGCGGGCGGCTCGCGAGCGAGCACGTCGAATTGGCCGCGCGTCTGGGCGATCCGACGTTCGTCGCTGGCTTTGCGCCCGGCACGGTCGGTGCCGCCTATCGCGATTTTCTCGCGACGACGGGCTATTCCGCCGATGGTCTGGTCGAGGTCAGCCAGATCGTCAGCGAGGATCAAGTCCAGCATCCCTATGCCTGGTTCGGCCGCCGCGTCCGCGACACGCACGACATCTGGCACGTGCTGACGGGCTACAAGGCCGACGAGAGTCTGGGCGAGGCATGCCTCGTCGCATTCTCCTACGCGCAGGTCGGAGGGCTGGGCTGGGCGTTCATCGGTGGCGCGGCGGCGTTGAAGAGCCTCAAGGTGACGCATGGCACGCTGTTCGCAAAAGCGGTGTGGGAGGGCTATCGCCTCGGGCGGCGCGCGCGGTGGATTTCGGGCGAGGATTACGAGCGTTTGCTCGCCGAACCGCTCGACGCAGCGCGGGCGCGGCTCGGCATCGCGACGCCGCACGCCTATCTCAAGGCGCAGCGCGAGCTTGGGCCGGAGCTCGCTTCCTATCTCAGCACGCGCGGCGACGCGGTTGCGGCACCCGAACGGCTTGCCGCCTGAGGCGACCACCCGGCCGGCCTGATCGGTTTGCCACGGCGTCGCCGGGTGGCGATGCAAAAGGCGGGTGGCACAACGTGAAAACCGGCTAAGGCACGCAGCGATGCTGACGCGCCTCGTCCTGACCGATTTTCGCAACCATGCCGACCTGACGATCGCCGCAGGCCCAGGCTTTGTGGTGCTGACCGGCGAGAATGGCGCGGGCAAGACCAACGTGCTCGAGGCGGTATCGCTGCTCGCGCCCGGGCGAGGCTTGCGCCGCGCGGGGCTCGGCGAGATGGCACGCCAAGGCGGGGCAGGCGGCTTCGGCGTCGCAGCCGACCTGATCGGCGACGTCGCGATCGCGACCGGCACGCAAGCCGCGGCGCCCGAGCGGCGGATCGTTCGCGTCCAGGGATCGCCCGTCGCTGCGACCGCGCTCGGCGAATGGCTGACGGTGCTGTGGCTGACCCCGGCGATGGACCGCCTGTTCGTCGAACCCGCGGGCGAGCGCCGCCGCTTTCTCGACCGGCTGACGCTCGCGCTTGCGCCGGGGCATGCGGTCCACGCCAATCGCTACGAGGCGGCGATGCGCGCACGCAATCGGCTGCTCGCCGATGACCTGCCGCCCGATCGCGATTGGCTGTCGGCGCTCGAAGCGCAAATGGCCGAGCAGGGCGCGGCGATCGACGCCGCGCGACGCGACACCGTCGCAGCGCTTGGCGAGCGGCTTGCGGGGCAGGCCGACGGTCCGTTCGCGCGCGCCGGGCTTTCGCTCGAGGGGTGGACCGGCGGGGGCGCGACGCTCGCCGTCGATCTCGCGCAGAGCCGTGCGCGCGATGCCGCTGCGGGGCGAACGCTGATCGGGCCGCATCGCGCCGATCTGGCGGTGACGCATCTCGGCAAGAACCAGGCGGCGGGTCTCTGCTCGACCGGCGAACAGAAGGCGCTGCTGCTCGGCGTGATCCTCGCGCATGCCGAGCTCGTCGCCGAACGGACCGGCAGCGCGCCGGTGCTGCTGCTCGACGAAGTGGCGGCGCATCTCGATCCGGTGCGGCGCGCGGCGTTGTTCGACCGGCTCGCGGGCACGGGCCAGGTGTGGATGACCGGGACCGAGGATGCGCTCTTCACCGATCTCGGGCGCGACGCGGTGCGCCTCACACTCGGCGGCTGAACGCAGGCTGTCGGCGGAACTCACGCGGCGTTCAAGCGGTCGGGTGCATCTGCCGCTGTATGGCGGGGGCCATGGAGACTATCCGATGACGACATTTCGCAAGACCATTCTCGCCGCAACCGCCGCCGCGATCGCGCTTGGCGCGGGCGTTGCCCCCGCATCCGCACAGGACCGCTGGGATTGGGGTGGTGGCCGCAACGGCGACCGCGAATACCGCTTGATCGGCGCTGGCGTGCCGATCCTCTATCCCGAACTGCGTCAGACCAACCGCGGGCGCGCGTTCGTGATGCGCAATTTCGACTATAACCGCGACGGTCGCGTCCAGCCGCGCGAGGCCGATGCTGCCAACCGCGCCTTCGCCCGGGTCGCCGGCCCACGCCGCGACCGGTTCGACTGGGAGTCGCGTGATCGTGTCGTCGTCGTCGAGCAGCGTGGCCCGCAAGGCGGCGGCTGGGATCGCGGCGCGATGCGCGGCTATGGCTTCCGCCAGACGTCGCGCGGCGCGATGATGCGGCTCGACGAGGATGTGCTCTTCGCCACCGACAGCGCGGAGCTGCGCCCCGGTGCGATCGACAAGTTGCGCGGCCTCGCCAATTACCTGCGCTCGGAGTCGGGCGTGCGCGTCGCGATCGACGGCTACACCGACTCGCGGGGGACCGACGCGCACAACCAGGTACTGTCCGAGCGCCGCGCCGATGCGGTCCGCACCGCGTTCGACCAGATGGGTGTGACGCGTGCGCCCTTCTCGGTCGTCGGGCATGGCGAGGCGAGCCCGGTTGCTCCCAACACGACGCCGCAGGGCATGCGCCAGAACCGCCGCGTCGAAGTCACCCTGCTCGGCCAGCGCGCCGACCGCTTCTGATCCCAATCACGGCCCCGGCGATCCTTGCCGGGGCCGTTTTTCATCGTGCAGCCGACGCATGCATGATTGCGCTCCGCGGATGCCGATTCCCGTTGTATAGCCTGACTCATTGAGGAGCCGGAAAAGAGGTTGCGTTGTGGTCCGGAAGCGATTCATGTTCCAACATGATCC
>NZ_JASJVC010000076.1:0-15719 GCF_035019905.1 Sphingomonas sp. 10B4
AGATGTGTATAAGAGACAGCCACGCGCACCCAGCCATCCCCCGCCGCATCGATGTCGATCGCATACCGCTCGGCCGAGAGCGCACTCCCACCGCGCGTCTCGACCGCGCTGATCGCGCGCACCGGCCGCGCGCCGAGCCGCTGCCAGCCGCCTTGCGCCGTCACGCTCTCGCGCAAGGCGCGCGCGATCATCACGTCTCCGGTAAACTGCTCGGCCAGCCCCAGCGCGCTTTCGGCAAAGGCGGCGATGAGCGCGTCCTCGTCACCGCTCGCCATGCGCAGCACGGCTTTTACCGCCGCCACCGCCAGCGCGCGGTCATCCCCCCCGAGCGTCACCGCGCCCGGGCCATTGTCGTCGATCATGGAATGTCTCCTCTCTCCCTCTCCCAGCGGGAGAGGGAAGGGGCCCGCTCGGCGCAGCCGAGTGGGAAGGGTGAGGGCAGATCGGGCGCGCCACGTCCCCGCCCTCGCCCGACCTCGCTGCGCTCGGTCACCCTCTCCCACCGGGAGAGGGAAACCGGCTCAGCTCGCTGCGAACTTGAGCAGCTTGATCGCCTCGCTGTTCGCCACGCACCCGCCGATCCGCTTGGTCGCGTAGAAATTGACGAACGGCTTGTTGGTATAAGGATCGCGCAGGATCACCGTCTCGCTCCGCTCGGCGATGAGATACCCCGCCTTGAAATTGCCGAACGCGATCGCACATGCATTCGCCGCCACGTCGGGCATGTCCTCGGCCTCGATCACCGGATAGCCGAGCAGGCTCGCCGGCGTCCCCGCGACGAGGCTTGGGCTCCACAGGAACGCGCCGTCGCTGGTCTTGAACTTGCGGATCCGCGCGAGGGTGCTCGCATTCATCACGAACACCGCGCCCTGCCGGTATGGCCCGCGCAGCGCCTGGACGAGATCGACCAGCCGATCCTGCGGGTTCGCCGCGAAATCGCCCGCCGCCCCGCTCGCCAGATATTGCAGCGTCCCGAAGGCACGCGCGGCATCGCCGGTCGCCGCGATCGGCGCCTGCAGAAAGCCCTTGGGCCGGTTGACGCCAGATCCATTGACGAACGCCGCCCCTTCCGCGCGCGCGAACTCGGTCGCGATCTCGCCCGCCAGCCACTCCTCGACATCGAACGCGGCGTCGTCGAGCATCGCCTGGCTCGCGCTCGGATTGGCGTAGAGCTCGCCCATCGGCGGCGCGATCTCGGTGAAGCTCGGCGTTCCCGTGCCGCTGCGCGCATCGGTCTCCGCCGCCCAGCCCGACGGCGTGCCGCCGCTGGTGACGAGCTTGCGATACCCCGCACTCCCCACGCGCACGACGTTCGCGACGCTGCGGATCGGCGAGATCGCGGTGAGCGTCGCGTCGATCTGCGCGTCGATCTCGCGCGGGATCGCATAGCCGCCGGCATCGCCGCTGACGCTGCTCAGCGCCTTGATCTCGAGCGTCGCGCCCGAGCGGACGAACCCCGCAAACGCGCCCTCGCCCGGCGCCGCTGCCCGCTCGAGCAACGGCCGCTGCATCGCCTCCATGTCCTGCGCCGCAAAGCTGTCGAGCGCGTCGTGCGTATCGGTCATGCTGGTCTCCTTGGTGTTGAAAAGGATCGGGCGACCACGTCCTCGGTCACCGCGCACGAAAAAGGGGCGCCGCAAGCGCGACGCCCCTTCTGCTGAACTCGAGCGGCGCATCAGCACCGCATCATGCCATCACGCTTGCTTGACGTTCTCCGCGCGTGGCCCCTTCGGCCCCTGGCCGACGTCGAACGTGACCTTCTCGCCCTCGCGCAGATCCTCGTAGCGGACGCCCTCGACGCTCGACATGTGGAAGAACATGTCGGTGCCCGATGCGTCGGCGATGAAGCCGAAGCCCTTGTCGGTCAGTCGCTTGATGGTGCCTTCAGCCATGATCGTTCCTTCGCTCCGCGCGCCGCCGCCCGGGATCGGGAACCGCGTCGGGATGCATCGGCGTAGCAGCATCGGCGACGCGATGCACTCGCGCGGCTGGGTGCATCGGCGATGCGACCAAGCTGACCTCGACCAGCTCGAGCGCGGTCAGCTCGCGCACCCGCCCCCCGCCCAGCCGCGGCCGCATGCCGCGCGCGCGATAGCCGATCGACAGCCCCGCCACCGCCCCGCTGCGCACCAGCCGCGCAAGCTGCGGATCGTCGACTCGCGCGACCACGCGCAGCCCACGCGCATCGGTCGCGATCCGCTCGATCGCCCCGACCGCCACGCCGCGATGCTGCCACAGCAACGGCACGCCCGCGCTCACCCCGGCAAACGCCCCCGCGCGGATCACGTCGCCCCCGCGATCGACCGTATCGAAGATCGCGGCATAGCCGGCAAAGCGCACGCCCTCGCTCACTTGACCAGATCCCAGAACCCGAACTTGACCGCGAGCCCCGTCAGCAGCAGCGCCGCCGCGATCCGCACCACCCAGCCGACCACCGCCTTCCACACCGAGCGCTTGGCATCGCGCCACGCGCCGAGCAGCGCGCGCAATTCGGCCATGTCCTTGGCGGCATCGGGATCATCGAGCCCAAGCCGCGCCAGCGCGCGCGCCGCCGCCAGCTCGCCGCCTTCCTCGGCGATCGCGCGCAGCGTCGCCAGATCGGCGCCTTCCTGCGCGCCCTGCGCCAGCAATTGCGCCAGCAGCGTACCCTCTGCGAGTGCCATAAAGAATCCTTTCGAAACGCCCTCTCCCATCGGGAGCGGGACGGGGCCCGCGCCGAAGGCGTGGGAAGGGTGCGGGCAAAGGTCAGGGATCGAAGGTCAGCGCGCGAGGCGCCCCCTCACCCCCCAATCGCCCCGCGCTGCGCTTCGCCCTCTCCCGGAGGGAGCGGGTTTGCGAGCCCGACCATCGCGCGCTGTTCGTCGCGCGTGAGAAACGGCGCCGCGCTCACCTGTGCCCACAGCCGCTCGCGATCCTCGGCAAGCGCGGGCACGCGGTCGAGCGCCACGCTAAGCGTCGCCCCCGCGAACCAGCGCTCGACGCCTTGCGCGACCCCGGCGAGGATCGTCCCGGCCAGCGGCAGGATCGCCTGGCGCCACAAGGCGCGGTTGGCTTCCCTGTAATTGGCATAGGTCGCATCGCCCGGCAGCCCGAGCAGCATCGGCGGCACGCCGAAGCCGCACGCGATCTCGCGCGCCGCCGCCGCCTTCATCTCGGCAAAATCGAGATCGGCCGGGGTCAGGCTCAGCGCCTGCCATTTCAACCCGCCTTCGAGCAGCATCGGCCGCCCGGCATTGCGCGCACCGGCAAAGCTCGCATCGAGCTCGTCGCGCAACCGCGCGAACTGCTCGCCCGACAGCGCCGATCCGTCGCCCGGATCGTAGACCAGCGCCCCCGATGGCCGCGCGGCATTGTCGAGCAGCGCGGTGTTCCACGCCGCCGCGGCATTGTGCAGCGCGATCGCGCCCGCCGCCGCACCGAGACAGCCGAGCCCGTAATGATCGTCGAGCGGATGGAACGCCTTGATATGGACGATCTGCGGCCGCGGATCGTCGGCGACCAGCCGCACCGATTGCGTGGCCACGCCGTAGCGATACGCGACCGGCCACCCCCCGGCATCGGCCTCGACCGTGACGCGCTCGGGCCGCAGCGCGAACAGCTCGACCAGCCGCCCCTGCGCGTCGGCCAGCAGTTGGACATAGGCATTGCCGTGGAGCAGCAACTGCGCGGCGAGCGTCGCAGTCAGCGCCTGCCCGGCCGAGCGCGCCTGCACCAGCCGCACCAACTCGGGCGTCCCGTCGAGCGGCGCCTCGCCGAGCGCATCGGCGATCATCCGCACCGACCGCTGCGCGACCGCGTTGCGCAGATACAGCGCGCGCACCTGTTCCTGGTAACTCGCCGGAATCGCGCCCGCCCCTTCGACGAAGCGCGAATTGCGACGCGCCTCGAGCACCGGACGCGACTCATCGCGCCCGGCCTTGCGACCGAACAATTTCATGCTGATCTCCTGTTTCTTCGCCCGCCCGCCTGCGCGAGGGGCGCCTTCTTGCTCCCCTCCCGCTTGCGGGAGGGGCTGGGGGAGGGCCCGCGCTCTACTCAGAACCTCCGGTCAAGCGCCCGCGCGGCTACCCCCGCGTCGCGAACCAGATCACGTGGCGCGGCCCCTTGCCGTTCTGCCGCGCCTTGACGACGACTTCCTCGACATGGAACCCCGCCCCCTTCAACCGCGTGACGAAGCGCGGATCGGGCCCGGCCGACCACACCGCGAGCACACCCCCCGGCCGCAGCGCCTCGCGCGTGATCTTCAGCCCGCGCGGCGCATACAAGCGGTTGTTCTCCGCGCGCACCAGCCCGTCGGGTCCGTTGTCGACATCGAGCAGGATCGCATCGTAGCCCGCCGCCCCCTCGCTCGCGCCCGCCGCGATCGCGGCGGCGACGTCGCCCTCGAACACGCGCGTGCGCGGATCGTCGAGGCAGCCGTCGGTGACAGCCGCCATCGGCCCGCGCGCCCAGGCGAGGATCTCGGGCACCAGCTCGGCGACCGTCACCTCGGCCTTCGGCCCGACCTGCCCGAGCACCGCGCGCAGCGTGAAGCCCATGCCGTACCCGCCAATCAGCACGCGCGGCGCGGCGACCTTGGCGATGCGCGCGCACGCGAGCGTTCCCAGCGCCTCTTCGGAGCCGTTCATCCGCGTGCTCATCAATTCGTTGCGATCGACCACGATCATGAAGTCCGCGCCGCGCGCATAGAGCGTCATCACGTCCCCACCGGGGATTTGCGCGCTGTCGATCAATTCCCGCGGCACCATCGCTGCGCTCCTTCATGCTCGGGCCAAGCCTGGCCGAGCCGCCGGGCCATAAGCCCAGAACCCACGAAACGAAAGGCACCGAGCGCGCCAGGCCACATACCCATGCTCCCGATCGGCCGATCGTGCGGCTGCGACAGGCTGCGTTTTGCACTCCCGTCGCCCGCCTCCCGGCCCCCTCGAGCCCATGGCGCAACCCCGCCGCCCCGCGGTGCCAAGGCCGCACGCCGCCGACTCACCACGGCCGCACGCGCGCCGCCTTGCGCTTGACGATCATCAGCTCGGTCAGCGCCCACACCAAGGCATCCGCGCGATCGGGCGATCGCCCCGGCCCGCGATACGCCCCGCCGACCACCAGCCCGCACAATTCGGCCTCGAGCTCGGCAAACACCCCGACATGCGCCACCTTGCCGCGTTCGTAGAGCGTCGCGACCGGCTCGGCCCGCGCGCCCTTGCCGAGCTTGGCATGGACCAGCGCGAGCGGCAGCGCGGCATCGGCGGCGAACAGCACGCTCGCCACCATCTGCCCGCCCTGGTTCTTCTCGGCGATCACGCGGTCGGCACCGTGCCGCGCCGCACACGCCACCACCGCGCGCGCCCACCCCTCGGGCGAAAGCCCCGCAACGCTCGCATCCTCGAGGACATAGCCGCGCCCGTCGCGCCCGAGCGCGACCGCGACGATCCCGCACGCGTCGCCGGTCCCGTCGGCACTCCCCGCCGGCGGATCGACCGCGACCACGACCCGCACCGTCTCGGGCGCGGCATCGACCCGGCAATCGTCGAGCATCGCGCGCGACCACAGCGCGCCGTCGAGGTCCTCGATCAGTTCGCCCGCAATCTCCTGCCGCCCGAGCCGCGTCCCGCCGTATTGCGCCTCGATCGCCGCGAGAAAGGCATCGGGCAAATGCGGGTTGTCATGGCTGCTGCCCCGCGTCTCGACCGTCCCCGCCGCGCCCATCACGCGCTGCAGCAGCGGGACGGGGCGCGGCGTCGTCGTCACCACGACGCGCGGGTCGGCGCCCTGCCGCATCCCGAGCATCAGATTGTCCCACGCCGCATCGCCGTAGCGCCATTTGGCGAGCTCGTCGCACCAGGCGATCTGATGCTCGGGTCCGCGCAATTTCTCGGGCGCCGCCGCCGAGAACACCGCCGCGACCGCCCCCGACTCGAATTCGACGACGCCATCGGCGCGGCGATAGGCGGTCCGCTCGCCACCATGCGCGACGCTGAGCAACCCTGCCTCGCCCTCGATCATCACGCGCCGCACATCCTCCTCGGTTGCGCCGACCAGCGCGATCCGCGCTTTGGGATGCGCGCGCGCCATCGCGCTGACCCATTCGGCCCCGGCACGCGTCTTGCCGAAGCCGCGCCCGGCTCGAATCAGCCAGACGCGCCACGCACCCGGCGGCGCGAGCTGTCCGGGATGCGCCCAATAGCGCCACGCATTGTTGAGCGTGCGCAATTGCGGGCGGCTCATGCGGTCGAGGATGGAAATCTGGTCGGCACGGTCGAGCGCGGCGAGCTGATCGAGCAGCGCGTCTAGATCGGGGCCGGCATCTGCGCGCCTGCGCTTTGCCCGCGTCATGCCAGGCCACTCCGCGCGCGCCGCCGGGCGCGCGCCGCAAGCTTGGCGAGCAAGGCATCGCGGACTTCCTCGATCGTCGTATGCTTGAAGGCGAAGGGGGTGCGGCGCCGCGCGTTGTGCGGCGTGTCCGCGGCACGCATCGCCTGATGCTGGCGCACCAGCTTGAGCGCCGCATCCGGATCGATGGGCGCCGCCGCGACCGCGCCCGGGTCGCCGATCATCGATCCGTCGTCGCGCTGCCCGAGCGCGAAAGCGAGCACTTTGGTCTCGAGCAGCTCGTATCCGAGGTCGATCGCCTCGCGCCACTGTTCGGCGAAGGCGGCGTCGCGGCGGCGCAGCGCATACACTCCGCTCGCCGAACTGCCGACCGCCTTGGCCGATTGCGCGATATTACAGGTCGCAGCGAGATGATCCAGGAACGCCACGCGCCTGGCGATGGTCCATCCGTCACCACGCGTCGTGTACGCACGGCGCGGCTTGCCCGTGGTTGCAAGCGTGCCGAGCGTATCCGTACCCAGCGCCTCAGCGTCCTTACCGGTCGCCTCCCCCGTCATCGCGCTCTCCCATCGCTGCCGCAGCGCCAAACAAAAGGGGCCGCAGGCGTTTCCGCCCCGGCCCCTCAAGGTCGCAATTCTGCATCGTTCCTGTTATGTACCAAAACAGCGCGACGATGTCAAGCGGTTTGTACCGCTTTGGTTCGCGTTAGCGGCAGCGGACCTCGCTGTTGTTCTGGTCGACGCTCTTGCCGAGCACGCCACCGGCGATCGCGCCGAGGATCGTGCCGACGCCGCGCGAATGGCCACCTGCAATCACGTTGCCGAGCGCACCGCCACCGACCGCGCCAACGATCAGGCCCGTCGTGCCGTCGTTGCGCTTGCAGTAATAGCGGTCGTCGCTGCCGCGATAGATGCGGTCGTCGCTGCTCAGCACACGCTCCTGATAGCGCGTCGGATCGGCGCGATAATAGCGCGTCGGGTCATAGCCCGCCTCGTAGCGGTCGTCGTAGCGCGGATCGGCATACCGCGGGTCGGCATAGCGCGAGTCGTTATAGGCCGGGCGGACGTCGCGATACCCACGCGCGCGCGCTTGCTGGTAGCGATCGAACTCGGCCCGGAAGATACCGAGCTCGGTGTCGAGACGCTGCTGCGCCTGGGCGAAGCGCTGATCTTCGGCCTGGGTCTGGGCGAGCGCAGGCGTAACGCCGGCAAGCAACAGCGCGAACGCGGGGACAAGAGAAGCGAGACGGCGCATAGGGACCTCCAATTGGTTACGGCACGATAACGACTCGACCCCGCTTTGGTTGCGACCGAACCGGCCCAATCTCAGACGATCGCGTCGACCACCCCGCGCCACGCCGCGACTTCCTCGTCATGGCGCGTCGTCACGGTGACGGGCCCGGCTGTGCGCGTCGCGAGATGAATATCGACCGAACCGCGCCATTCGACCGTCGCATTGCCCGAGAGGCGCACCATCCCGTCCTCGCGCGCCTCGGCACGGACCAGCCCGCCGCGATTGTGCACGGTGATCTCGGTGCCGAAGCCGCAGCGCCGCGTCAGGCACGCGGCGTAGGTCGATGCCGCCATCGCGCTGCCGCAACTGTCGGTGAGGCCGACGCCGCGCTCGAAGGTGCGCACGAACAGCAGATTGGCGCCGCGCACTTCGACGAACGAGACGTTGGCGCGGTTGGGCAGCCAGTCGGGCGCCGCCTCGCATTGTGTGCCGAGCGCGACGAGCTCGGCCTCGTCGATCGTCTCGACGAAGCAGACGAGATGCGGGTTGGGAATCGCCACTGCGGTAAACACGCGCTCGCTGCCGAGCGGCGCGATCGGCGCCTCGACGATCCGCTCGACGCCAATGTGCATCGGCCAGTGCGACACGTCGAGATCGACCGGGCCTGCGACTTCGCGGATCGTCACCACGCCCGCGGCAAGATCGGGATCGCGCGAGACGTGCGCGTCGGACGTCTTGAGCCGCACCCGCGCCTCATCGATCCCCAATGCCTCGAAACCGGCGCGCGCGACGCAGCGCAAGCCGTTGAGGCACGTCTCGGCCTCGCTCCCGTCCGAATTGAACATCCGCATCCCGAACTCGTGCGTCGCATCGCCCGCGGTGAGCAGCAGTAATCCGTCGCCCCCCACACTCCCGCCGCGATCCGCGAGCGCGACCGCGACGCGTGCCCATTCGTCTTCGGACAGCGCGAGGTCGCGCGCGTCGATCAGCGGGAAATCATTGCCCGAACCGTGGCATTTGAGAAAGTCGATCTGCATGGTCAGCGCCTTAACGGGTGCACGGGGACGGCAACAAGCCGCGCGCGACGACGCGCGCGCAACGGACGGCGAGCGCCGCGTGGGTCAGAGCCGGACGCAATAGCCGATATCGGGCTTCGCTTGTCCCGCGACCTGCAACCGCCAGATCCGCTGGAGTGCATCGATTCCGCTGTCCTCGGCGACTTTAACCAGCCCCGCCGCAAGCTCGACAAAGCCGTCCCACTGCGCCGCGACCGCCACGTTGAACGCGTCCTGGCCGATCTCGCCGATCAGCGTCGTCGCGGCGTCGGGCGCGAAGAACCAGACGGGCTTGGGCGCGAGCAGCAGCGCGGACGCGGTGGCGGCGTCGTGATGCGTCACCCCGACGCGCAGGCTGTGCGCGATCCGCCCCGCCAGCCGCGCATAGACCGCCTCGAGCACTGCGGCATCGCCGGCGAAATCGATCAGCACGCTCGGTCCCGTCGGGGCGAGCGTATCGATCGCATCATAGGCGAGCACGCTGTCGTACAGCCCGGTGCCCTTGACAAAGGCAACGTTGGCCGCCGCGGTCAGCCCGATCCGCTGCAAGTCGGGGCTGCGCGCCCGCAACACATAGGCGGCGGCGAGCGCGGTCTTGCTCGATGCGCTCGTCACCACGACGCTGTGCGCGCCGTGGTGGTCGGCGCGGCGCAGCGCGTCCTCGATCAGGAAGCTTGTCAGGAACAGCGGCTCGAACAGCATCCGCAGCGCCTCGCGCTCGGACGTCGCGGGCAGTTCGGCGCCGAGCCGGCGATATTGGTTGTAGACCGCGCTCATCGGCTGGCGGTGCGGCGCCATGTCGCGGAACAGCCCGCGGCCGATCTTGCCCGGCGTGACGAGCAGGTGCGATGCCATCGGCATGAAACCATAGACGCGCTCGCCGACCGCGATCTCCGCGCAGCGCGAGGCGACGACGCGCGCAAAGCCCCAGGCCGGCACCACGCCCCACCCCTCGGGCGCGGGGAAGAATTTCCAATAGCCGACGGTCTCGCCGACCACGCCGTAGGTCACGGTATTGGCGGTGATCGCGATCGCCTCGACCTGGAGCAGCACCTCGCCTGCGCCCGGGTCCGACACGAGCGTTTCGTTGACCGCCAATTGGTCGAGCGCATCGCGGCGCACCAGCATTTCGCGCTTGATCGGCATGGCAGTCTCCTCGTTGCGTCGGCGCACCTTGGCGTGCCGCGCGGTGCGAGGCCAGCGTTATACCGGGTGCGTAACGTCGTGCAGCATCGGCACCCCATAGGACCATGCCGCGGCTGCGCACCTTGGCGTGGGCCTCGTAGGCTGTAGCTCCTGCGCCAGAGCGAGCTGCTCGGCCAACACCAGCGCGACGAGTTGCGAGCGGTACAGCTTTTCGAGATCCTCGTGCATCGCGCGAATCGAATCGCACAGTGCCAGTCCGGCCAGCTCGAGCTGCGTGTTGATCTGGTGTTGCAAGTGCGCGGCGTGGGTCGACAAGGGCATGCCGCGGGTTTCCGTGATAGGAATGACGGAAACGTGCGCGAGCGTGGTTAAGAGCGGCGCCACGCCGCTTCATCGCAGACCGTAGAAATCGGCGAGCCGGTCGAGCGCGAGCGTCAGCACCAGCCGCCCCGCGCGCTGTGGCCAACCGAGCGCCTTTTCGGCGACCGGCAGCCCCTCGCCCGCGCACACCACGCGCCACAGTACATCGCTCAACCCCTTGCCGACCGCCGCGATCGCCGCGTCGAATCGCCGCTTGGCCGCGATCTGCGCGAGCGTCGGGTCGAGCGCATCGCTCCCGCCATCGACGCGCGCACTCCAGCTCATCGTGACTCGCGGCGCGATCGCCGCGCGCTCGTAATCGGCGCGCAACCGCTCGCCCGCCTCGAACTGCCGCGCGTCGACCAGCCCACGCGCCCGCAGCCAAGCGAGCGGCGACTCGGCCTGGTTGACCGTGACCCTGCGCCCTCCCTTCGCCGCTGGCGCGTCGCCTACCACACCGTCTATGAAATTGCGCTCAACCAGCTCCCGCATCGTTCCGCTCCTTGCTCGAGTCGCGTAGGGGATTGCCATGCGGGCGCGCTTGTAGGACAGCGAAAAAACCGATCTGGTTAGGAGCTTGCCGATGATCACCGCGATTCGCGAAGTCCGTCGCGCCAAGGGGATGACGCTCGACGACGTCGCCCGCGCCTGCGTCCCGCCAACCACCGCCCAAACGATCGGCCGCCTCGAAACCGGAACGCGCACAGTTTCCGTCGCCTGGCTAAACCGTATCGCAGCAGCACTCGGCGTTCAGGCGGCCGATCTCGTCACGCTGCCCGACCGCGTCGAGATCGCCGTCGCCGCGCTGCTCGATCCAAGCGGCGCGCACGCTCCGCGTCAGCCCGCGACGATCGTCCCGCCAACCGCCGCGCCAGAGCATGTCGCGGTCAGTGTTCAGGCCGGGGTCGGCGAATATCGCGCGGGCGACCAGATCTGGTGCGCGCGGATCGCACCCGATCGCTTTGCCAGTGCACTCAACCGCGACGTGCTCGTCCCGCGCCCCGCCGGCCGCTTCCTGTTCGGGCGACTGATCGGACGTGAGGGGCCAGAACCAGCCGGCGGCGGCGGCAAGCTGCATCTGCTCCCGCTCGGACCGGGGTCGCGCCAGCAAGTCGTCGCCGACCCGGCATGGATCGCGACCGCCGTCACCTTGGTGCGCAGCCTGTGATGCGCGCTCTGCTGCTCGCCGCCCTCGCCGCGCTGCAAGGCGCCGCCGCGCCCGCGCCCGTCGCCACGCCTGCGCCGATCACACCCGAACCGGCGCGCATCCTAGCAAGCTATCCGCACGACACCAGCGCGTTCACCGAAGGCCTGCTGATCGACCGCGGCACGCTTTACGAAAGCACTGGCCGCGAGGGTCAATCCGACATCCGCCGCGTCGACCTGACGAGCGGTCGCGTCCTCGCCCGCGCGAAGCTCCCGCCCGCGCTGTTCGGCGAGGGGATCGTCGCGTGGCGCAACGACCTTTTCAGCGTCACCTGGCACGGCGGCCAGGGCTTCCGCTGGAGCTTGCCCGCGCTCAAGCGCAGCGGCGGCTTCCGCTATGACGGCGAAGGCTGGGCGATGACCGAGGACGGCCGCAACCTGATCCTGTCCGACGGGACGCCCGTGCTGCGCTATCTCGATCCCAAGACGCAGAATGTCGTGCGCCGGCTTACCGTGACGCTCGGCGGGCGACCGCTCGAACGGCTCAACGAGCTCGAATATGTCGATGGCGAGATTCTCGCGAACATCTGGATGACGCGTTACATCGTGCGGATCGATCCCTCCGACGGGCATGTCCGCGGCGTGATCGACCTCGCGCCGCTGATCGCGCAGGTGGGCACAACCGATCGCGATTCGGTACCCAACGGGATCGCGTACGATCGTGCGACGCATAAG
Source organism: Sphingomonas sp. 10B4 (assembly GCF_035019905.1). NCBI lineage: Bacteria > Pseudomonadati > Pseudomonadota > Alphaproteobacteria > Sphingomonadales > Sphingomonadaceae > Sphingomonas > Sphingomonas sp. 10B4. Next base: position 12,003 of record NZ_JASJVC010000076.1, read on the forward strand.
CTCTACGTGACGGGCAAGAACTGGCCGCGCCTGTTCGAGATCGCACGGCCCCAGCGCCCGTCGTAACGCACGCCGGGAAGGCGGGAACGGCAACGCCGCCCCGCCCCATCCCCTCAGCAGCTGCAGCCGAAGCCCTTTTTGAGGATGAGCTTGCCGGCGACCGACAGCGTGACCTGGACGCCGCACGGGATGCCCCATTTGGTGCAAATGTCGAGGCACGCCTGCACCGCGGTGCCCTCGGGCACCCAGGCGGGGACGGTGAAGCACTTACTCCCGATGCCGAGCGGCAGGTTGATGCAGACCTTGTGGTTCTTGACCGTGACACTGATGCACTGCGCCCCGATCATCATCGCGCCGTCGGTCAGTTCCATCGCGCCGGGGGCCAGGCTCGCGTGCAGCTCATCGCTATGCGCCTTCGCGGCCGCCAGCGATTGCTTGATGATCTCCGAATCGAATGATGCATGCTCGTGCGTCGCCATGATGATCCTCCTTGTTTTTGCCAGGTTTTGGCAGCGACAAGTCTATCAAGGCTTTGAACACGACTGAGCGGAGACGCACCCATTTCGGCGGGAAGCGACGCGTGTGTGGCAAGGGGAGGCGGTGGGAGGAGTGGTGGGCGATGACGGGCTCGAACCGCCGACATTCTCGGTGTAAACGAGACGCTCTACCAACTGAGCTAATCGCCCCAACCGCGCTTTGGCGAGTCGGTGGAGCGCGACTGCCACGCCTTGCGGCGCAAGGCAAGCCGGCCGATCGCCAAAGCTGCTAGCCCAGCGCCATCCCAGCGGCCCGCAGCGCAGCAAAATAGTGCCGCATCCCCATGCTCGCGCGCCGCGAAAGGCCCATGAACGCGCGGCGGCGGTCGAAGGGATCGGGGCGGCGTTCGAACAGCCCCGCTTCGGTCATCCGTGCGATCCAGCGCAGCGCGGTCGTTGGCGCCACCGCCGCGGCGATGCACAGGCTCGATACCGAAACTTGCGCTCGCTCCAATTCGGCGGCGAACAGATCGAGCAGCATGTCCCAGGCAGGGTCCTCGAACAGGCCTGCGCCGAAATGCTGGTCGCGCAAGCGTCGCGCGCGAATCGCCTTGCGGATGTCGCGGGCGGCAATCTCCATGGGCGGCGCGTCGATCGACTGCGTGCGATACGATAGCGTCGGCTCCTCGACGCTGCGCGCGAAGCCAGGATCGGCATGGGGTGCCGGGTCATCGCGCGTCAGCCGCGCGAGCGTTTCGGCGATCCGCGCGACTTCTTCGTGCAGGCGCCGCAGTCGCGTGGCTTCGCTCTCGCGCACGATGTCATAGGCGCGCTCGCCGTGCCCGCTGGCGGCCAGACACAGCGCGACGACGCGATCGGCGAGTGTCGGGCCACATAGCAGATCGACGCCCGCCCCGGTCAGCGCCCCTGCAACCAGATCGATCTGGCGCGGTTCGATCGTCGCGACGATGCGGGTGGTGTCACGACGCGCGATGCCGTCGAGCACCGGCAGCACGCGGGCGAGCACCGCATCGTCGACTCCGCCAGCTTCGGCGAGCACGATTCCGACCGCGCCTTGCTGCTCGAACCGGTCGAGCGCATCAGCCCAGCCAACGCGGGCGAGCAAGCGTCCTTGCGCCGCGGCGACGGCATCCTCGGCGTTTCGGACTGCGTCCTGGTCCGCGATGATCAACACGCCCCCGCCCGAAGCGCCGCGGGCGGACCAGTTCGTCGATTGCGTGATCGCCATCATGCCCGCCCGCCCCCAATGCCCGGCGGATGCCGTGCCGACATCCGCAAATTACGCATTACTCCGAAACGGGGTAGCCTAAGTCACGCCGATTCGGGGGTAACCGCCGCGGTGCTGAGGGATCGAAACCGCAATCAGATCCGAAACGGACGAGACCGCTTTGGAACGCCCCAGACAATCCCGCCGGATCGGCGCGCCCGGCTATTCGATCGCCTTGACGATTTCCTCAACCATCTTCTTGGCGTCGCCGAGAAGCATCATCGTGTTGTCCATGTAGAACACGTCGTTGTCGACGCCGGCATAGCCCACACCGCCCATCGAGCGCTTGATGAACAGCACGGTCTTGGCCTTTTCGACGTCGAGCACGGGCATGCCGTAGATCGGCGAGGTCTTGTCGGTCTTCGCCGCCGGGTTGGTGACGTCGTTGGCGCCGATCACGAAGGCGACGTCGGTCTGTGCGAATTCGGAATTGATGTCCTCGAGCTCGAACACATCGTCATACGGCACGTTCGCCTCGGCGAGCAGCACGTTCATGTGCCCAGGCATACGTCCCGCCACGGGGTGGATCGCATATTTCACGCGGACGCCGTGTTCCTTGAGCTTGTCGCCCATCTCGCGCAGCACGTGCTGCGCCTGGCTCACTGCCATGCCGTAGCCCGGCACGATGATGACCTGTTCGGCCTGGCCGAGCAGGAAGGCGGCGTCCTCGGCGCTGCCGCGCTTCCAGGGTCGGTCGGTAGCAGCCGCCGCTGCCCCGCCTGCGCTGTCGCCGCCGAAGCCGCCCGCGATTACCGAGATGAAGCTGCGGTTCATCGCCTTGCACATGATGTAGCTGAGGATCGCGCCCGACGAGCCGACCAGCGCACCGGTGATGATCATCGCCGTATTGTGCAGCGTGAAGCCCATCGCCGCCGCCGCCCAGCCCGAATAGGAATTGAGCATCGACACGACGACCGGCATGTCCGCGCCGCCGATCGGGATGATCAACAGGAAGCCGATCACGAAGCTCAGCGCTGTGATCGTCCAGAAGATCCACGGGCTCTGGTCCTGCGTGAAATAGGCGATCAGGCCAAGGATCGCGGCGAGCACGCCGAGATTGATGACATGGCGCCCCGGCAGCATGATCGGCTTGCCGCCCATGTTGCCGTTGAGCTTGAGGAAGGCGATCACCGAGCCCGAGAAGGTGATCGCACCGATCGCGACGCCGAGGCCCATTTCGATGCGGCTGACCGGGAAGATGTAGGCGAGCGGCACGCCGGTGTCGGTGACAAGCATCTGCGCGATGCCGAACGCACCGGGGTTGAGATAGGCAGCGCACGCGACGAGCACTGCAGCCAGACCGACCAGCGAATGGAACGCCGCGACGAGCTGCGGCATGTCGGTCATCGCGATGCGGCGCGCCGTGGTCACGCCGATCACCGCGCCGATGCCGATCGCGGCGAGGATCTCGACGAAGGTCAGCGCATCGATGCGCGACAGCATCGCGACATAGTCGAAGCCGGTGTCGGTCGTCCCGACCGCGAGCGTCTGGATCGTCGGCGCATGCGTGACGAGCGTCGTCACCACCGCGATGGTCATGCCGATGATGCCCATGCGGTTGCCGCGCTGCGACGTCGCCGGGCTCGACAGCCCGCGCAGCGCGAGGATGAAGCACACCCCCGCGACGAGATAGGCGAGCGATGCCCAGGGATTGACCGTTAAATGTTCCACGTGTTCGAACCCCTTACCGTCACCCCGGACCTGTTCCGGGGGGTATAGTGATACTGACCCGGAATTACTCTGAGGACCACAGTGGGATCGGGGTCCGATTGGCAATCTGAGAAACCGACCTGAAATGGCGTCGCCCTTCGACGTGAAGCAAGGCGAACTTGGTCGCGCCGTTGCGCCGGTTTATCAGGTTCGGATCGGGAGAGTATGTCTTAGAGTCTGATTCATAATTATTCGGGGTGATATCATAGTCTTGCGATGCGGCGTGCAAAGAGCTGGATCGAG
>NZ_JASJVC010000077.1:0-15697 GCF_035019905.1 Sphingomonas sp. 10B4
AGATGTGTATAAGAGACAGCTCCTCGGGGGTGTCCGACAGGAACAGCACGGCGCTTGCATCGACGCCGATTGCAGCCGCGATCGTCGCATAAGACGCCGCCTCGCGCTTCGGTCCCGTCGTCGTATCGAAATAGCCCGAGAACAGCGGCGTCAGGTCGCCCGCATCGCTATGCCCGAACAGCAATGTCTGCGCCGCGACCGATCCCGACGAGAAGACGTAGAGCTTCACCCCCGCCGCATGCCAGCGCTGCAACCCCGCCACCGCATCGGCATAGACATGCCCCGTGAACGCGCCCGCGGCGTAACCGTCGGCCCAGATCATCCCCTGCAGCGTCTTGAGCGGCGTCGCCTTGCGATCCTCGTCGATCCAGCGCGTGAGCGTCGCCACCGGGTCGCCCGGCTCGATAGCCGCAACCTCGGCGAGAATCGGCGCGGTTTCCGCCACGTGCGCCGCGACATAGTCGGCAAGGTGCGCACGGGCATACGGAAACAGCACTTCGGCAACGAACGCGATGCTCGACGTCGTGCCCTCGATATCGGTCAGGATCGCCTTCACGCTGAAGCCGGTTCGAGCCGGGGGAAGCGTTCGGCAATGTCGCTGCCGGTAAATTGCGCGATCCAGCCGTCGGGGTTCACGAACAGCCGGATCGCAGTGAAGCGGGGGCTTGCGCCCATGTCGAACCAGTGGCGCATGCCCGCCGGCACCGAGATCAAATCGCCCGCGCTGCATAGCATATTGAACACACGATCCTCGTGATGGAGCGTGAACAGTCCTTCGCCCTCGACGAAGAAGCGCACCTCGTCCTCGCCATGCGTATGTTCCGACAGGAATTTGCCGCGCAGGGCGGCGCGCTCGGGATGGTCGGGCGCAATCCGCGCGACGTCGATCGCGCGATAGCCGCCCTGCGCGGTCAGCCGCGCGACCTCGTCGGCGTAGACCGCGAGGATGTCGCTGTCGGCATCGAGCGGCTTGAGCGGCCAGCGCTCGAACTGCACGCCGACCGCGCCGAGCGCCGCGGCGATCGCGGTGCCGTCTCGCGTATCGAGCAGCGGCGTCGAGGCGTCTGCGTCGGCAAAGACCTGCAAGCGACTCATCGAAAGCTCCTTTCGGCGCGTTCGGCGGCGATCATCCATTCGATCGCTTCGATCACCCGCTCGGCCTCGGCCATGTCGCGGCCCCAGCCATAAAGACCATGGCTGCGAATGAGATAGGCGGGAATCGCGGTGCTTTCCAGCAGGCGCGGGGCGATGGCCGCTTCGACGATCGCCATGTCCTGGCTGTTCTCGACGATCGGGAGCGTAACCGCGGTGTCGTGTGTCGCGACGCCAGGGAGCGCCTTGAGCATTTCGTGCCCCGCCAACCGATAGCCGTCGCCCGCCACCGCGCGACTGAAGCCGACCGCGCTCGGCGAGTGGCTGTGGAGCACCGCGCCGACAGCGGGAAAGGCGCGGTATAAAGCAAGGTGGAGCGCAGTCTCGGCCGAAGGTGTCTTGCCGTCGAGCGACGCGCCGTCAGCATCGACGCGCATCACGTCGTCGCGGGTGAGCCGCCCCTTGTGCCGGCCCGACACCGTGACCGCAAAGCTGCCATCGTCGAGCCGCGCCGAGTAATTGCCCGAGGTCGCGGGCGCCCAGCCCTTGGAGCCGAGCCACCGCCCGACCGCGACGATCGCGTCGCGCGCCTGTTCGAAGCTGGTGCTGGTCATCGGGAAGCGGCTGGAGCGGGTAACGGGAATCGAACCCGTGTATTCAGCTTGGAAGGCTGCTGTACTACCATTGTACTATACCCGCTCGCCGGCTTCGCGCACGCGTGTGCGGCGATGGGCATCGGTTAGCGCGGTGCTGCGCCGGGCGCAAGATGCGGGTCTTGCACTTGTGCGTGCAACGCGACAGGATCGGGCGCTTCCTCGCAAGGAGTGCCGCGTGCCCGACGACCAGACCGTAACCTGCCCCGGCGGCGACGGCGACACGGCGGTGACGCTCCCGGCGCGGCCCGAGGCGTTGCGGCTCGCGCCCGAACAGACCGCGGTCGTGGTGATCGACATGCAGAACGCCTATGCGAGCGGAGGCGGTTACGTCGATCTCGCCGGGTTCGACATCGCAGGCGCGGCGGGCACGATCGGCAAGATCGCCACCGTGCTCGATACCGCGCGCGCGGCTGGTGTGCAGGTGATCTACCTGCAGAACGGCTGGGATCCCGACTATGTCGAGGCAGGCGGCCCGCAATCGCCCAATTTTCACAAGTCGAATGCGCTCAAGACGATGCGCAAGCGGCCTGAGCTCGCGGGCCAGCTGCTCGCGCGCGGCGGTTGGGATTACGCGCTGGTCGATGCTTTGAAACCGCAGCCGGGCGATATCTCGCTCCACAAGACACGCTATTCGGCGTTCTTCAATTCGCAGCTCGACAGCGTCCTGCGCGCCCGCGGCATCCGCAATATCGTGTTCGTCGGGATCGCCACCAATGTCTGCGTCGAGAGCACGCTGCGCGACGGCTTCCACCTCGAATATTTTGGGGTGATGCTCGAGGATGCGACGCATCATCTCGGGCCTCCGGCGATGCAGGCGGCAAGCGTGTACAATATCGAGAAGTTTTTCGGCTGGGTCAGCACGACCGCGGATTTCTGCGGCAGCTTCGGCCAGTCCCCCAAGGAGTGACCATGCCTTTCGAAGCGATCAATCCCCCGCAATTCCCGACCCCGATCGCGCCCTATTCGGCCGCGGCGAAGGCGGGCAACACGATCTACGTCTCGGGTATGCTCGCGCTCGGCGAGGGCGGGGCGGTGCTGCATGTCGGCGATGCCGCCGGCCAGGCGCGCCATATCCTCGACACGATCCGAGCGACGCTCGAGGCCGCCGGTGCGACGCTTGCCGACGTGGCGATGAACCATATCTTCCTCAAGAGCCTTGCCGACTATGCCGAATTCAACGCGGTCTATGCCGAGTATTTCCCGGGTGCGAAGCCCGCGCGTTACTGCATCCAGGCCGAACTGGTGAAGCCCGAGTGCCTCGTCGAAATCGCATCGGTCGCGCATCTTGGCTGAGGCGGCGGGGCTCTATTACGAGATTCATGGGCGCGAGGACGCGCCTCCGCTAATGCTGTCCTCGGGGCTTGGCGGGTCGGCGCACTATTGGGCGCCCAACATCGCGGCGCTGTCCGAGCGCTATCGCGTGATCGCCTACGATCATCGTGGGACGGGTCGCAGCGACCGCGCGCTGCCCGATGCCGTCACCGTCGACGATCTCGCCGCCGACATGCTCGCGCTGCTCGACGCGCTCGCGATTCCGCGCGCGACGATCGTCGGGCATGCCGCAGGCGGTGTCGCGGCGTTGGCGCTGGCGCTGATGGCGCCCGACCGGGTCGACAAGCTCGTCGTGGTCAACGGCTGGGCGTCGCCCGATCCGCATTTCCTCCGGTGCTTCGCTGCAAGGCTGGCGTTGCTGCGCGGGAGCGGACCCGAGGCGTACCTGCGCGCGCAACCGCTGTTCCTGTATCCGCCCAACTGGATCTCGGCGAACGATGCGCCGCTCGAGGCGGAGTTGCCCGAGCAGCTCGCGCAGTTCCCCGGCGCGGCAACGATGGAAAAACGGATCGCCGCGCTCGCCGCGTTCGACGTTTCGGAACGCCTGCGCGACATCCATCGCCCGGTGCTCGTCGTGGTGTCGGATGACGATATGCTCGTGCCGTCGAACGCCGGGGTCGCGCTCGCCAACGGCCTGCCGATCGCCGGCTTCTGCCGCGCCGAGCATGGCGGCCACGCGGTCAATGTGGTCGATCCGGATGCGTTCAACAGCTTCGTGCTTGCCTGGCTGGCGGGCGAAACCGTGCAAGGATAACGCGCATGCAGGTCGGCGTCTTCGTCCCCATCAACAACAATGGTTGGCTGATTTCGGAGAACGCGCCGCAGTACATGCCGTCGTTCGATCTCAACAAGACGATCGCGCAAAGCGCCGAGAAGCACGGACTCGACTTCCTGCTGTCGATGATCAAGCTGCGCGGCTTCGGCGGAAAGACCGAGTTCTGGGAATACGGCCTCGAGAGCTTCACGCTGATGGCGGGGCTCGCCGCGGTGACGGAGAAGATCAAGATCTTCGCGACCTGCCCGACGCTGGTCATCCCGCCGGCGTTTGCCGCGCGGATGTGCAATACGATCGACTCGATCAGCCATGGGCGCTTCGGGCTCAACCTCATCACCGGCTGGCAGCCGCCCGAATATACGCAGATGGGGATGTGGCCGGGCGACGCGCATTTCCGCAACCGCTACAAGATGCTCGACGAATATGCCCATATCCTGCGCGAATTGTGGGCCGAGGGCGTCAGCGACTTCAAAGGCGATTACTATCAGATGGAGGACTGCCGCGTCCGGCCCAAGCCAGAAGGCGAGATGAAGATCATCTGCGCGGGCTCGTCCGACGAGGGGCTGGCTTTCTCGGCGAAATGGGCGGACTATGCCTTCTGCCTCGGCAAAGGCGTCAACACGCCGACCGCGTTCGCCTCGAACAACAGCCGCCTCGCCGCCGCCACCGACAAGACCGGGCGCGACGTTTCGATCTTCGTCCTCATCATGATCATCGCCGCGGAGACCGACGAGGAGGCGATGGCGAAATGGCAATCATACAATGCCGGGGTCGATCTCGACGCGATCGCCTGGCTCGCCGACCAAGGCGCGAAAGACACGCACAATAAGGACACCAACGTCCGCCAGCTCGCCGCGCCCGAGGGGGCGGTCAATATCAACATGGGGACGCTGGTCGGCTCGTATGAGAGCGTCGCGCGGATGCTCGACGAGATGGCGGAAGTCCCCAACACCGGCGGCGTGTTGCTGACCTTCGACGATTTCGTCGAGGGCGTGGAGGCGTTCGGAACGCGGATCCAGCCTTTGATGAAGTGCCGTGCGGGGGTGGGAGCCTAACCTCGACCGTCACGCCGGGATGACGCGATCGTATCCGACGCCAAACCGTTACATCGGAAACTAGATGGGGTTGGCGCGGCGCAAAAATTGGTCGAAAGAGCATCGCAAAACGGAGAGTATGCCATGCGGATCATCGACCATCACATCGTCGGCCTTTCGGGCGGCGGAGCGACTCGGACCGGCGACGTGTTCGATCCCAACACCGGCCTCGTCCAGGCGAGCGTCAACCTCGGCACGCAGGCGACGCTCGACGCCGCGGTCGCCGCCGCGCTGAAAGCGCAGCCGGGCTGGGCGGCGACCAACCCGCAGCGTCGCGCGCGCGTGATGTTCAACTTCAAGGCGCTGGTCGAAGCGCACATGGACGAGCTCGCGCATCTGCTCTCGTCCGAGCATGGCAAGGTGATCGCCGATTCGAAGGGCGACATCCAGCGCGGGCTCGAGGTGATCGAATTCTGCTGCGGCATCCCGCACGTGTTGAAGGGCGAATACACCCAGGGCGCGGGCCCCGGCATCGACGTCTATTCGATGCGCCAGCCGCTCGGCATCGGCGCGGGCATCACGCCGTTCAACTTCCCGGCGATGATCCCGCTGTGGATGTCGGGTGTGGCGATCGCGACCGGCAACGCCTTCCTGCTCAAGCCCAGCGAGCGCGACCCGTCGGTGCCGGTGCGGCTCGCCGAGCTGTTCGCCGAGGCCGGGCTGCCCGAGGGGATCCTCCAGGTCGTCCACGGCGACAAGGAAATGGTCGACGCGATCCTCGATCATCCCGCGATCAGCGCGGTCAGCTTCGTTGGTTCGTCCGACATTGCGCATTACGTCTACAAGCGCGGCGTCGCGGCGGGCAAGCGCGTCCAGGCGATGGGCGGCGCCAAGAACCACGGCATCGTCATGCCCGATGCCGATCTCGACCAGGTTGTGGCCGATCTCTCGGGTGCGGCGTTCGGCAGCGCGGGCGAGCGCTGCATGGCGCTGCCGGTGGTGGTGCCGGTCGGCGAGAAGACCGCGGTCGCTTTGCGCGAGAAACTGATCCCGGCGATCGCGGCTCTCCGCGTTGGCGTCTCGACCGACAATGACGCGCATTACGGCCCGGTGGTCAACGCCGCGCATCGTAGCCGGATCGAGCAGTGGATCCAGACCGGCGTCGACGAAGGCGCCGAACTGGTGGTCGACGGCCGCGGCTTCGAACTCCAGGGGCATGAAAAGGGCTTCTTCATCGGGCCGTCGCTCTTCGATCACGTCACGCCCGAGATGTCGGCGTACAAGGAAGAGATTTTCGGACCGGTGTTGCAGATCGTCCGCGCTGACGATTTCGAGCACGCTTTGCGCCTGCCGAGCGAGCATCAATACGGCAATGGCGTCGCGATCTTCACGCGCAACGGCCACGCCGCGCGCGAGTTCGCCGCGCGCGTCAATGTCGGGATGGTCGGCATCAACGTGCCGATCCCGGTGCCGGTCGCGTACCACACCTTTGGCGGCTGGAAGCGCTCGGCGTTCGGCGACACCAATCAGCACGGCATGGAAGGCGTCAAGTTCTGGACCAAGGTCAAGACCGTCACGCAGCGCTGGCCCGACGGTGGCGTGGGTGACGGCGCCAACGCCTTCGTCATCCCGACGATGGGGTAAGCCGGTGAAGCGCCGCGTCAGCAGCGGTTCGCCGCTCGAGCCGATCCTCGGATTCTCGCGCGCAGTGCGGACCGGCGACCAGATCATGGTCGCCGGCACCGCGCCGATCGAGCCCGACGGATCGACCACGCCGGGCGACGCGGCGGCGCAGATGGAACGGTGCTGCGCGATCGTCGCCAAGGCGATTGCTGATCTCGACGGCGATATTGCCGATACCGTGCGCACTTGCCTCTATCTGACCGATCGCGCCGATTTCCCCGCAGTCGCGGCGGTGCACGGCCGTTGGTTCGGCACGGCGCGACCGGCGACGACGACGCTGATCGTATCGGGTTTCATCCGCCCCGAATGGCGCGTCGAAATCGAAGCCGAAGTGCTGTGCGCATGACGCGGCGCGGCGGGCTCCTCTGGCGGCTGACCCGCAAGCGGCGGCGCGGCGCGACGGCGGCGCTTGACGCGCGGCTGTATCGCGTGCGGATCGGCTTGCTCGTCGGTGCGATCGTGGTGATCGCGGTGCCGACCGCGATCAACCTCGAGCGCTCGCGTGGCTGGCGCGCCGAGGGCAAGCGCATCGCGCTGACTTTCGACGACGTGCCGCGTGGCCCCGGCGCGTTCTACACGCCCGAGCAGCGCGCGACGCTGCTGATCGCGGGGTTGCGCGCGGCCGGTGTCGCGCAAGCGGCGTTCTTCGCCAACCCGGGGCGGATCGGGCCGGTGAACCGCGCCGATGCGCGGCTCGCCTCCTATGTCGCGGCGGGGCACGTCGTCGGGGATCACAGTTTCTCGCACCGCGACCTCGCGTCGATGCCGGCCGCGGCGTTTCTCGGCGATATTGATCGTGCCGAGCACTGGCTCAGGGGCCGACCCGGCTATCGCCCGTGGTTCCGCTTTCCCGGGCTCAATCAGGGCGGCCGCGACATGGCCAAGCGCCGCGCGGTGGTCGATGGCCTCATCGCGCGCGGGCTGCAGATCGCCTGGGTTTCGGTCGACGGCTCCGACTGGAACATCGAAGGCCAGACGATTGCCGCCAAACGGGCCGGGCTCCGCATCGACGAGGCGGCGCTGCGCGACTTCTATGTCGAGACGATGGTGCAATCCGCCGATTTCTCCGACGCGCTGATGCGCCGCACGATCGGCCGGGCGCCGCCGCAGGTGTTGCTGCTGCATGAGACCGATGTCGCCGCGCGCTATCTGCCCGATCTCGTGGCGGCGCTGCGCAAGGATGGCTGGGCGATCGTCACCGCCGACGCCGCCTTTGCCGATCCGGTCTATCACGACACCAGCGACTTCGTCAGCGCGAACGGTACCTTGCCCGAGGCGCTGGCCTGGCGGAAGCAGGTCGGCGGAAAGCTCTATTACGAGCGCAACGACCTGCCGCTTGCCAACCGGCTGTTCGCCGAGCGCGTCCTGCACCGCGCGCCGCTGGCACGCACCGCTGCGGCGCGAACGTCCTCGCACCGGCGGTGTCCGGTGCAACTCCACCCGTGGCGGCGCGTCTGTGCGTCGACTGCCTTTGTAACGCCGCGCACCTCGCGCTTAGGGATCGCTGTATGACCGACCAATTCGACCTCACGGACGACCAGCGCGAGATCCAGGATCTCGCGCGCAAGTTCACCGCCGACCGGATCACCCCGCACGCGGCGGAATGGGACGAGAAACACATCTTCCCGCGCGAGACGATCAAGGCGGCGGCCGAGCTCGGTTTCGCCGCGATCTACGTCTCCGAGGAATCGGGTGGCATCAACCTCGGCCGGCTCGAGGCGGCGCTGATCATGGAGGCGATGGCCTATGGCTGTCCCTCGACCTCGGCGTTCATCAGCATCCACAACATGGCGGCGTGGATGATCGACCGGTTCGGATCGCAAGGCGTGAAGGACAAATATCTGCCTTCGCTCGTCACGATGGACCGGATCGCCAGCTATTGCCTGACCGAACCCGGCTCGGGATCGGACGCGGCGGCATTGAAGACCAAGGCGGTCCGTGACGGCGACGATTACATCGTCACTGGCAGCAAGCAGTTCATCTCGGGCGCGGGCGAGAATGAAGTCTATGTCACGATGGTGCGCACCGGCGTCGAAGGGCCCAAGGGCATTTCGTGCCTGGTGATCGAGAAGGACATGCCCGGCGTCAGCTTCGGCGCGAACGAGCGCAAGCTCGGCTGGCACTCGCAGCCGACGCGGCAAGTGACCTTCGACGGCGTGCGTGTTCCTGCCGAGAACCTCGTCGGAGGCGAGGGCGAGGGCTTCCGCATCGCGATGATGGGTCTCGACGGCGGCCGGCTCAATATCGGCGCTTGCTCGCTCGGGGGCGCGCAGCGCTGCCTCGACGAGGCGGTCGCCTATACGCGCGACCGCAAGCAGTTCGGCACCGCGATCGCCGATTTCCAGAACACGCAGTTCATGCTCGCCGACATGGCGACCGACTTGGAGGCGGCACGCGCGTTGCTCTACATGGCGGCAGCGAAGGTGACCGCGAACGCGCCCGACAAGACCAAGTTCGCCGCGATGGCCAAGCGGCTCGCGACCGACACCGGGTCGGCCGTCGCCGACCGCGCGCTGCAGCTGCACGGCGGGTACGGCTATCTGATGGACTATCCGATCGAACGCTTCTGGCGCGACTTGCGCGTCCATTCGATCCTCGAGGGCACCAACCAGGTCATGCGGATGATCGTCGGTCGCGAATTGACGCGGCAATGAGCGACGTCCTCACCTCCGTCGACGGGCGGGTTGCCCGTATCCGCCTCAATCGGCCCAAGGCGCTCAACGCGCTGACCACGCTGATGTGCGAAGCCATGCTCGCCGCGCTCGACACGTGGCGCACCGACCCCGCGATCGAGGTCATCCTCCTCGATCACGCCGAGGGCCGCGGTTTCTGCGCGGGCGGTGACATCCGCATGCTTGCCGAGAGCGGCGCGGGCGACGGCACGGAGGCGCGGCGCTTCTTCCACACCGAATACCGCCTCAACCACCGCCTCTTCACCTACGCCAAGCCGACCGTCGCCTTCATGGACGGCATCACGATGGGCGGCGGGGTCGGGCTCGCTTGCCCATGCGACCACCGCGTTGCGACCGAGAACACCAAGTTCGCTATGCCCGAGACCGGGATCGGCCTGTTCCCCGATGTCGGCGGCGGCTGGTTTCTGTCGCGGCTGCCGGGGCGGATCGGCCAGTATCTCGCGCTGACCGGGCACCGGCTCGACGGTGCGGAGTGCCTCGCGCTGGGCCTCGCCACGCATTATGTGCCGAGTGCCGCGCTCGAAGACGCCAAGGCGCGGATCGTGGCTAACCCTGCGACGCTGGCGGCAACGCTTGCGGACCTGGGGTCGACGCCACCCGAAGCGCGGATCCTCGCGCATCGTGCCGACATTGACCGGCTGTTCGCTTCGGACGTGCTCGAGGACATCTACGCCGCGCTCGAGGCGGATGGCGGTGAGTGGGCGCTCAAGCAGCTCGCCACGCTCAAAACCAAGTCGCCGCAGACGATGAAGGTGTCGCTCCGCCTGCTCCACGAAGGCGCGACGATGTCGACCTTCGAAGACGAGATGCGCCAGGAATATGCCGTCGGCGCGCATGTCGTGCAGCGCCACGATTTCCTCGAGGGCGTCCGCGCGGTGATCGTCGACAAGGACAATGCACCGCGCTGGGACCCGGCGACGCCCGAGGGCGTGAGCCCGCACGTCCTCGACCAGATCTTCGCCCCGCTGCCCGCGGCCGAGGAATGGACGCCCGGCTGATCGTCGCCCCGGCGCAGGCCGGGGCCGCTTTGTATCCGCGCGCGGCAGGCGTTGCGCGCACCACCCAACGGCCCCGGCCTTCGCCGGGGCGACGGAGAGACACATGACCTACGAAACCCTCCTCGTCGAACAGCGCGGGCGCGTCACGCTCGTGACGCTCAACCGCCCGCAGGCACTCAATGCGCTCAACAGCCAGATCCTCGCCGATCTGCTCGCGGCGATGGCGGCGTTCGATGCCGATCCGTCGCAGGGCTGCGCCGTCATCACCGGCAGCGAGAAGGCGTTCGCTGCGGGTGCCGACATCAAGGAGATGCAGGCGCAAGGCTTCGCCGACATGTACGCGCATGATTTCTTCGCCGGCTGGGATCGTTTCACCAAGACGCGCAAGCCCGTCATCGCGGCGGTATCGGGCTATGCGCTCGGCGGCGGATGCGAGCTGGCGATGATGTGCGACTTCATCCTCGCCGCCGACTCGGCCAAGTTCGGCCAGCCCGAGATCAAGCTTGCGGTCTCGCCCGGCATGGGCGGTTCGCAGCGCCTCACGCGCGCGGTCGGCAAGGCCAAGGCGATGGAGATGTGCCTCACCGGCCGGATGATGGACGCTGCCGAGGCCGAGCGGGCGGGTCTGGTCTCGCGCGTCGTTCCGGCCGCCGAGCTGGTCGAGGAGGCGGTCAAGACCGCGACGACGATCGCCGGGATGGCGCCGCTCGCCGTGCTGGCGAACAAGGAGATGGTCAATGCGGCGTTCGAGACGAGCCTCGCGATGGGCGTGCAGTTCGAGCGGCGCTTGTTTCACGCGCTGTTCGGGACCGAGGACCAGAGCGAGGGAATGAGCGCTTTCGTCGAGAAGCGCGCGGGAACCTGGACGGGGAAGTGACGCACAATTCCCCTCCCGCTTGCGGGAGGGGCTAGGGGAGGGACGTGCCACAAACCCAGCGCCTCGCGGCGGCACTGCCCTCCCCCAACCCCTCCCGCAGGCGGGAGGGGAGTAAGAAGAAGCAGGAGAGAAAAATGACACGCATCGCTTTCATCGGCCTCGGCAACATGGGCGGCGGGATGGCCGCGAACCTCGCCAAGGCCGGCCACGACGTCCGCGCCTTCGACCTGTCGGCAGAGGCACTCGACCGCGCCAAGGCCGCTGGCTGCCTGCCCGTCGCTTCCGCCGCAGAGGCGGCCGACGGCGCCGAGGCGATCGTCACGATGCTGCCCGCCGGCACGCATGTCGAAGCCGTCTATGCCGAGCTCTTCGCTGCCAACGTCGCCCCGCCCACGCTGCTGATCGACTGCTCGACGATCGACGTCGCCACCGCGAAGCGCGTCGCTGAGGCCGCGCAGGCCAAGGGCCTCACCGCCGTCGACGCCCCCGTCTCGGGCGGGATCGGCGCCGCCAATGCCGGCACGCTGACCTTCATGGTCGGCGGCAGCGCCGAGGCATTCGGCCGGGCGCAGCCGATCCTTGCAGCGATGGGCAAGGCCGTCATCCACGCCGGCGCCAACGGCACTGGCCAGGCCGCCAAGATCGCCAACAACATGCTGCTCGGCGCGACGATGGTCGCGACGTGCGAGGCGTTCCTGCTCGCCGAGAAGCTCGGACTCGACCCGCAGACCTTCTACGACATTTCGAGCGTCGCCTCGGGGCAGAGCTGGTCGATGACCAGCTATTGCCCGGTCCCCGGCGTTGGTCCAGACACGCCCGCCGATCACGACTATCAAGGCGGCTTCGCGACCGCGCTGATGCTCAAGGATCTCAAGCTCGCCGCCGCCGCCGCGGGCGACACCGGCGCGGACACACCAATGGGTGCGAAGGCGGCCGAACTCTACCAGCGCTTCGCCGACGACGGGCAGGGTGGGCTCGATTTTTCCGCGATCATCCGTATGTTGCGCGGCTGACCGAATGGGAGCGGGGCGGACGCGCGATGATCCTTAACCCGCTTCTAACCCTTGGCTGTTACCCAAGGCGGTGATGTTCCACGACACCGCCCTCGCGCGCGCCGCGCGCGCCGCCGATCCGCGACCGGCCTCGGCGGTGAGCACCGGCTGCGGGCTCGCCGGGCTGGTCGGGCTGTTCGCCTGGGTGGCGGTCGCGCGCTATGTCGGGATGGACGGCCCCTATGCTGCGCTCGTCAATATTGCGGCGTGCGCGCTGCCGATGGTGCTGTGGGCGGTGCTGGTCGACAAGGTTCACCGTCGCCCCTCGACCGGGATCGACTGGTCCGCGCCAAAGCCGTGGCGCGAGACGCTCGACCTCTCGCTCACCAAGCTCGCCGGGCTATGGCTGACCTGGGCCGGGATCGCGCTGATCTATGGCACCGGGCGTTTCTATTGGAGCTACCAATGGGGCGGCTTTCCGTTCGCGATGCAGTGCTTCGGCATCGCCGCGCCGGTGTTGTTTCTCGGTTCGATCGTCTACATTCCATGGCTAGATCGTCGGCTCGAACAGCCCAAGGATGGTTGCTGGGCGCTCGGCGCGTGGCTGATGGGCCTAGACGAGCCGATCGACCGCGAGGCGATCTACAACCATCTGCGCAGCTGGGGCGTTAAGGCGTTCTTCCTCGCCTTCATGCTCGCGGTGGTGCCGCCGGGCTTTGCCGGCTTCATCCGCGGCAATGTCTCGGAGGTGCTGCATAATCCGGTCGCGCTCGCCAATTGGCTGATCGGCTTCATGTTCGTGATCGACTGTGCGTTCGCGACGGCGGGCTACATCCTGACCTTCCGCCCGCTCGATTCGCATATCCGAAGCGCCAACCCGTTCGCCGCGGCATGGATGGCGGCGCTGATCTGCTATCCGCCGTTCACGTTGATGGCCGATAACGGCCCGCTCGATTATCATCCCGGCACCTATGGCGCCGACGGCTGGTCGACCTGGTTCGCCGGGCATCCCGCGATCCTCATTCCGATTGGCGTGGTGCTGATCGGCCTCACCGCGATCTATGCCTGGGCGACGGTGGCGTTCGGCTTCCGCTTTTCGAACCTCACCAACCGTGGGATCCTGACGCACGGGCCCTACGCTTTCTCACGGCATCCGGCGTATCTGTCGAAGAACCTGTTCTGGTGGATCTCGACGATCCCGTTCCTGACGACGGGCTCGTTCGTCGACGCCGCACGCGCGACGATCCTGATGGGGGTGGTCAGCGGGGTCTATTATTGGCGCGCGAAGACCGAGGAGCGGCATCTCGGGATGGACCCGGATTATCAGGTCTATACCGAATGGATGGCACGCAATGGCGCGGTGCCGCGGTTTTTTGGCTGGGCGACGCAGGATCAGAAGCGAAGCTCGTCGTAGACCTTCGAGATGTCGCCGCCCCAGACGCCGTGATATTTGTCGAGCAGCATTTGCGCCGGCACCTTGCCGCTGCGGACGATCTCGCGCAGCGGATCGAGGAAGCCCGTCTCGTTGCTGCCGCCCGCGTCGAGCCGCGCGCGCGCGCTCAGGCCCGCGCTCGAAATGTCGACGACCTGGCTCGCAATGTCGCGCAGCGTGCGCCCGCCCGCCACCGGCGCATCGAGCCCCATCTTGGGTACCGCATCGCGCAGCGCCTGGCGCTCGTCGATCGTCCAGTCCTTGACCAGATCCCACGCCGCATCGAGCGCGCCTTGGTCGTAGAGCAGCCCAACCCACAGCGCGGGCAGCGCACAGATCTTGTTCCACGGCCCGCCATCGGCGCCGCGCATCTCGAGGAAGGTCTTGAGCCGCACCTCGGGGAAGGCGGTCGAGAGATGGTCGGTCCAGTCGTCGAGGGTCGGCTTCTCCCCCGGGAGCACCGACAGCTCGCCCTTCAGGAAGTCGCGGAACGACAGGCCCGCGGCGTCGATATATTTCCCGTCGCGGTAGACGAAGTACATCGGCACATCGAGCGCATAGTCGGTGTAGCGATCATAGCCGAAGCCGTCTTCGAACACGAACGGCAGCATGCCGGTGCGCGCCGGATCGGTGTCAGACCAGATATGGCTGCGATACGACAGCATCCCGTTGGGCTTGCCCTCGGTGAAGGGCGAGTTGGCGAACAGCGCCGTCGCGAGCGGCTGGAGCGCGAGGCCGACGCGGAACTTCTGCACCATATCGGCTTCGGACGCGTAATCGAGGTTCACCTGGATCGTGCAGGTGCGCAGCATCATGTCGAGCCCCATCGAGCCGACGCGCGGCATGTGGCGCAGCATGATCGCATAGCGCCCCTTGGGCATGATCGGCAGCTCGGCGCGCGTCTTGTCGGGCCACATGCCGAGACCGAGGAAGCCGATCCCGAACTTCTCGCCGATCGCCTTGACCTGTTCGAGATGGCGGCCGGTCTCGGCGCAGGTCTGGTGGAGGTTTTCGAGCGGCGCGCCCGACAGCTCGAACTGGCCAGCGGGTTCGAGGCTGATCGAGCCGTCGCTGCCTGTCATCGCGATGACGTTGCCGCCTTCGGTGACCGGCGCCCAGCCGAATTCTTCGAGCGCCTTCAGCAGGTCGCGGATGCCGCCCTGTTCGGTGTAGCTCGGCGCGTGATGGTCGCTGTCGGCATAGACGAACTTCTCATGCTCGGTGCCAATGCGCCAGCGGTCGGCGGGCTTTTCGCCGCGCGCGAAGCTGGCGACGAGCTGGTCGCGCGATTCGATCAAGGGCGAGCGTTTGATGGTGTCTGGGCGCGTTGTCATGCTCGCGCCTTAGCGCTGCGATGGCCCGCCCGCCAGCAGGTTTCGAATGACTACCAATCCCCTCGGGATGCCATCCAGATCGCGACCGCCGCCGCCGCCGCCGTGTCGGCGCGCAGGATCCGCGGACCGAGCCCGATCGCAACCGCGCCCGGCACCGCGCGGATCGCCGCGCGCTCGTCCTCGTCGAAGCCGCCCTCGGGCCCGATCAGGATCGCGGCCGAGGCGGGGGCGTCCCGCATCGCCGCTAGCGCCGGCGCGCCGCCCGTCTCGTCGGCGAAGAACAGCGCGCGGCCCTGCGGCCAATCGCGCAGCAACGCGGTGAGCTTCATCGGCTCGGCGAGTTCGGGGACGACGGTGCGGCCGCATTGCTCGGCCGCCTCGATCATGTGCGCACGCAAGCGCTCGCCGTTGAGCCGGTCGACCACGGTGCGCCGCGTCAGCACGGGGATGAGCCGCGCGACGCCGAGCTCGCAGGCTTTCTCGGCGACCCAGTCGATCCGGCCCTTCTTGATCGGCGCGGCGCAGAGCCACAAATCGGGCACGCTCTCGGGCTTGCGGAGCTGCTCGGTGACGTCGAGCATCAGCTCGCGCTTGGCGACGCTCGTCGCGACGCCGAGCCATTCGCCCGAATGGCCGTCGAACAGCTTGACCGGATCGCCGGGCTTCATCCGCATCACGGCGCCGAGATAATGCGCCTGCGGCCCGTCGATGCGCAGCGGGCCGAGCGCGAGCCCAGAACCGGGCTGGGTCTCGACGAACAGGCGCGGGGTCGATTGCGGGGGCCAGGCGGGGGTAGCGG
>NZ_JASJVC010000078.1:0-15338 GCF_035019905.1 Sphingomonas sp. 10B4
AGATGTGTATAAGAGACAGGCCCCGGCCTTCGCCGGGGAACAGGAGCGAGTTGGCCCTTTACTTCGCTTCGACGAAGGCGAGCACCGCCGCCTTGAACGCGTCGGGCTGGTCGAGCATCACCATGTGCGCACTCTCGGCAATGTCGGCGAAGGCGATATGCGCCGCGGCGGCGTATTGCTTGCGATAGAAGGCGTCGGCCTTCGCCTTTGGCAACGTCGCCGCATTCCACGGATAGAGCATCGTGATCGGCGTCGCGATCGTCGCGAGCGACGGGCGCAGGTCGGTCGTCAGATCCTCGTACATCGCCTCGCCGGTGACGCGCGGATCGGCGGCCTTCGCCCAGGCGGACATCGTGACGACGCTGCCGGGCTTGAGCGCGAGTCCCCGCGTTTGCGCCGCGACCATTTCGTCGCTCAGCGGCTTGCCATAACTGGCGACGATCCCGTCGCGCATCTTGGCAGCGTACGGCGCGACCATCGCGGGCGTCGGATCGACCCCGGGCGGGGCCATGATCACCGCGAAGAACGGCAGCGAATCGACGATCATCAATCGCGACAGGTCGCTCGGATGCGCTTTTGCGAGCATCAGGCCGACCAGCCCGCCCATCGAATGCCCGACGACCAGCGCCTTCTGCAGCTTCTCCGCCGCGATATAGCCGTCGAGATCGGCGACGATCCCATCGAGCACGCCGGGCTGGAGATTGGCCCCCGGATCGTCGCCGCCAAAGCCATTCACTTGCACCAGGATGACGCGGTGCTTCGCGGCGAGCGCGGGCGCGACGCCGTCCCATACCGCGCGCGGGGAGGCGAGGCCGGGGATCAGGATCACCGGGCTGCCCGTGCCGATCGTCACGATCGAGATATGCGGCAACCGCACCTCGGGTGTCGCCGCAAGCGGCGCCGCGAGGGCGGGCGTGGCGGGAAGCAGCGCGAGCGCAGCAACGAGGCAGGCTTTGAGGACAGGCTTCACGCTACATCTCCTTTGGAGGGACTGGCGAAAATCGCTTCGATCGGAAGCTCGAACAGTTCGGCGATGCGGAAGGCGAGCGGGAGCGAGGGATCGTAGCGCCCGGTCTCGATCGCGTTGACGCTTTGGCGCGATACGTCGAGCCGCTCGGCGAGATCGCCCTGGCTCCAGTTGCGCTCGGCCCGCAGCACCTTGAGGCGGTTGATCATGCCGCGTCCTCGCCGCGCCGCTCGATCACGGCGTTGACCGCCGATCCGAGGCCCAGCCCGGCAAACCATGTGATCGGCACGAAGAACAGCGGCACGTGCGGCGCGTGTGCATAGACTTCGAGAAACCCCCAGCCGGTCGCGAGCGTCATCGCAAAGCCCGTCGCGACCAGCGCCTTGCGCACTTCGAGCATCCGCCGATATTCGTCGCGCAGGTCGATCAGATAGCGCCCGATGATCCAGAACACCGCGCTGAGCGGGAACGCGGGGAGCAAAGCGATCAGCCACAGGAGCGGCCCCTCGGCGTGGAGCGCGCGGATCAGGAAGGGCGATACCCAGACCAGCACGGCGTAGAGTGCCATCGCGGGGACGAAGCGGCGCAGATAGGCGCGGTCGGCCGGGTCGATACGGCGGCTCACAGCGCGGCGTCCGCGCCGAACAGGCGATCGGCGCAGTTGCCCAGACCCAGTCCGCCGAACCATAGCACCGCGACGTAATAGGGCTCGACATGGCCGACGAGGTCGAACGCCTCGAGGAACCCCCACAAGGTCGCGGCGCTCAGCGCGAAGCCGCTTGCCCACAGCGTCTGGCGGACCATCAGCATGCGCAGATATTCGTCCTGCTCGTCGGCCAGATAGCGCCCGATCGCGACGAACACGCCGATGATCGGCAGCGCGGGCAGTATCGCAACGATCCAGGCGGCGGGGCCGGCGACGCGGTGATGCTTGAAAGCATAGACCGCGGCAAGCAACGCGGCGGCGTATAGCAGCGCCAGCCAGAGCGTGCGGACTTGATAGCGGCGGGCGGCAACGGTGCGCGACATGGAAAGCTCCCTTTCACGTTTGTGAAGGAGGCTTTACAGTCACGGTCGCTTGTCTGTCAAGCGAGCTTTCCATCCGGTTTGTGCTGCGGGTCTACCTCTTCCGTCACCCCGGCCTTGTGCCGGGGTCTACCGGGATGCGCGTACTACAGCGACCACTCGCGCGGCGCGGTGGACCCCGGGACGAGCCCGGGGTGACGACGGGGCGAGTGAACCAGCCCGAACTTACGCGCCGATCGCCCGCGCGACGGCCTCAGCCACCTTGATCCCGTCGACCGCCGCCGACAGAATCCCCCCGGCGTACCCAGCGCCTTCGCCCGCCGGGAACAGCCCGGAAGTGTTGAGGCTCTGGAAATCGTCGCCGCGCGTGATGCGGAGCGGCGAGGAGGTGCGCGTCTCGACGCCGGTCAGCACCGCATCGGGATGGTCGTAACCGGGGATCTCGCGGCCGAACTGGACGAGCGCCTCGCGCATCGCGGTCACCGCGAACTCGGGCAGGCATTCCGCGAGGTCGGTCATGTGGACGCCGGGCTTGTACGACGGCACGACGCTGGCGAGCTTGGTCGAGGCGCGCCCGGCAAGGAAATCGCCGAGCAATTGCGCCGGCGCGGCATAGGTTGATCCCCCCGCGACGAAGGCGCGCGATTCCCAATGGCGTTGCAATGCTATCCCGGCGAGCGGATCGCCGGGATAATCGCGCGCCGGGTCGATCCCGACGACGAGCCCCGAATTGGCGTTGCGCTCGTTGCGCGAATATTGGCTCATGCCGTTGGTCGCGACACGGCCTTCCTCCGAGGTCGCCGCCACCACCGTTCCGCCCGGGCACATGCAGAAGCTGTACGCCGTGCGCCCGTTCTTGGCGTGGTGCGACAGCGCGTAATCGGCCGCGCCGAGGATCGGGTTGCCGGCATTGGGACCGAAGCGCGCATCGTCGATCCACGATTGCGGATGCTCGATGCGGACGCCGATCGAGAAGGGCTTGGCCTCGAGATAGACGCCCTTGTCGTGCAGCATCGCAAAGGTGTCGCGCGCGCTGTGGCCGACCGCGAGCACGACCTGTTCGGCTTCCAGATAATCGCCCGTATGCAGGTGCAGCCCGCGCACTTTCCGCGTGCCATCGGCGGCCGTCGCCACGTCGATCCCGTCGACACGAGTCTCGAAGCGATATTCGCCGCCGAGCGCCTCGATCGTCGCGCGCATGCTCTCGACCATCGTGACGAGGCGGAAGGTGCCGATATGCGGGTGCGCCTCGGTCAGGATCTCAGGCGGCGCGCCCGCCTTGACGAACTCGATCAGCACCTTGCGGTCGAGGTGCCGCGGATCCTTGATCCGGCTGTAGAGCTTGCCGTCGGAGAAGGTGCCGGCACCACCTTCGCCGAACTGGACGTTCGATTCGGGGTTGAGCACGCTCTTGCGCCACAGCCCCCACGTGTCCTTGGTGCGTTCGCGCACGACCTTGCCGCGATCGACGATGATCGGCTTGTAGCCCATTTGCGCGAGGATCAGCCCGGCGAACAGGCCGCACGGGCCGGTGCCGATGACGACCGGGCGCGGGCCGCTATAGTCGGCGGGGGCCTGGGCGACGAATTTGTACGCCGTGTTCGGCGTCGGCTGGACGTGGCGGTCTTTCTTGAAGCGCGCGAGCACGAGAGCTTCGTTACGCAGCGTGACGTCGACCGAATAGACGAGCTGGATGTCGCTCTTGATCCGCGCATCGTGCGCACGCCGCGCGATCGAAAAGCGGACGAGGTCGCGCGGGGTGATCCGCAAGCGATTGCGGATCGCGGCGGTCAGTTCCTCGTCGGCGTGATGGAGCGGGAGCTTGAGTTCGGTGATGCGGAGCATCGCGACGCTGTAGCGGGGAAGAGCGCGTTCGGGAATGTAGTTCCTCCCCGGCCCGGGGAGGATTAAGGGTTCAGATCACATATTCGACGGTGCGGCGCTGCAATTCATCCGCGCTCGCCGCCGCGCGTTTCGCCACGATCTGCGCGTTCAACCGCATCACTGTGCGGCTCCCGGTGGTCTTGAACGCGAACGGCAGGAACGCATGCACCACGCCGGCAAGCCCGCCGCCGATCATCGTCATGCCGAAGCGCGAGGCGACGAGGAAATGTTCGCCAAAGGTCTCGCCGACCGAGGCGGGGTGATCGAGGAACAGGCGGCGAAACATAAGGCGGCTCCTTGTAGGTCAGCGCAGTCTAGCGGCAATCTGTGGCAACATGTCGGCAGCAAGCTGGCTCAGCGTATCGTCGCGCGCCCCCATTACCACGATCCGGTCGCCGGGTCGCGCCTGCGCAATGATCCACGCGGCGGCATCGGCGCGGTCGGCGAGGTGATGGGCTTGCGGACCGATTTCGGCGACGATGTCGGCGCTGGTCACTTCGCGCGCGACGGTGCCGCCCTGATAGACCGGGTCGGGCAAGACGAGCCGGTCGTCGCCGCCGAGCGCATCGCGGAACATCGCGACCAGTTCGATCCGCATGACCTTGAGCGGGCCGTAGCCATGCGGCTGGAACAGCACGAGCAGCCGCCCGGGGAAAGCATGCAACGTCGCCAGCGTCGCGGCGATCTTGTCGGGGTTGTGCCCGAAATCGTCGAGCACGGTGACACCGTCAGCCTCGCCGACCAGCTCGAAGCGGCGCTTGAGGCCGGTGAAGCCACCGATCGCGGCGATTGCTTCGCGAAGCGGCACGCCGGCTGCGCGCGCCGCGCCAAGCGCCGCGAGCGCGTTCGACACGTTGTGCCGCCCCGGAACGGCGAGCCGGACCGCGTGGGTCGCGCCATCGGCGATCAGGTCGAACCCGATGGCGAACGGCTCCGGCGCAAGGTTGCGCGCGCTCAGGTCGGCGTCGGCATCGACCGCGAAGGTGACCAGCTTTGCCGAGTCGAGCGTCGAGGCCAGCGCGGCGGTTTCGGCGTCCCCGATGTTGAGAACCGTCGTCTGCGCCTTACCCGCGAACTCGCCGAACAGCGCACGCAATTCCTCGAGCGACTTATGGTCGAGGCTGACATTGTTGAGCACCGCGATCTTCGGCGCGTACAGCGCGATCGACCCGTCGCTCTCATCGACTTCGCTGACGAACGCCTCGCCCGCGCCGACCAGCGCGCTGGCAAACGGCGCGTCGGGGCTCGCAAAGTTCTTCATCACCGCGCCGTTCATCACGGTCGGGTCGCGCCCGCAGGCGTGGAGGATCCAGCCGATCATCCCCGTCACGGTCGACTTGCCGCTCGTCCCCGCAACGCCGATCGGCAGCGCGCTCGCGTTGAACAGCGAGGCGAGCAGTTCGGGCCGGCTAAGCCGTTGCGCCCCGACGCGCTCGGCAGCGACGATGTCGGCCACCGAGGCTTCCACAGCGGCCGAAGCGACGACGATCTGCGCGGCCGAGGTCACGCCCGAGCCGTCCTGCGGGAACAGCGTCACGCCCTTTGCGGCAAGATCGGCGAACTTGGCGGGCAGGGCGCCGCGATCGAGCGAACGGTCCGAACCCGCCACGCGCGCGCCGCGCCCGGCGAGGATCATCGCGAGCGGCATCATGCCGCTGCCGCCAATGCCCACGAAGAAATAGGGGGCGAAGAAGTATGATTTGCCGTTGCTCATGGCCGGGGGCTATCGCGGGCAGCGACGGAGTGCAACGGAGCTGAACATGCGAATTGGGATCGTGGCACCCGCCAAGGGGATTGACGAAGCGCTCGCCTCGCGGGCGCTCGGCCTTGCGGCGGTGGCGATGCCTTCGGTCGATCTCGTCTTCCATCCGCAATGCTTCCTGTCCGACGGTCATTTCGCCGGCCCCGACGCGGCGCGCGCGGCGGCTTTCCTCGAAATCGCCAATGATCCTGCGTTCGACGCGATCTGGTTCGCGCGCGGCGGCTATGGCTCGAACCGCATCCTCCACACCGTCATGCCGCAGCTCGGCGAGGCCGCGCGGCGGAAGACCTATCTTGGTTTCTCCGACATGGGGTTCCTGCTCGGCGCGCTCTATGCCGCCAAGATCGGGCGGCCGGCGCACGGCCCGATGATCCTCGATGCGCGGCGCAGCGATGGCGGCTTCGCCTTCGCGCGGGGCTTGCGCTGGCTCGCCACCAAGGACCGCGCGGTGCTCGAACCCGGGCTCGACGGCCACCCCGCCGCCGCCTTCAACCTCGCGATCCTGACCGCGTTGATCGGCACGCCGTGGCTGCCCGATCTCACCGATCACGTGCTGCTGATCGAGGAAGTGTCCGAACCGCTCTACCGCATCGACCGGATGCTCTTCACGATGGCGCACGCGACGCAGTTGAAGGGGCTGGCGGGCGTGCGGCTCGGCAATGTCACCGATATCCAGGCCAACGAACCGCCGTGGGGCGAAAGCCTCGAGACGATGATCGTGCGCTGGTGCGGCGAGATGGGGGTGCGCTATCTCGGGCGCGCCGAAATTGGCCATGGGGCGGGCAATCACGTCGTCCCGTTCGGCCTGGCGTAGCGCCGCATGGGCGTTGCCCCGCCCGCCAATCTCGGCGATACGGGGCGGATGAAGCGACTCTTCGCGGCGTGCGCGCTCTCCCTCCTCGCCTGGGCGCAACCGGCGGCAGCGCAATCGATCCTGCGCGATGCCGAGACCGAAGCGATGTTCAACGACATGTCGCGTCCGCTGATCCTGGCGGCGGGGCTCTCGCCGAGGAACGTCAAGGTCGTCCTGATCAACGACGATTCGATCAACGCCTTCACCGCGGGCGGGCAGACGATCTATGTCCATTCGGGGCTGATCCAGGCCGCCGACAACGCCAACCAAGTCCAGGGCGTGATCGCGCACGAGCTCGGCCATGTCGCCGACGGGCACGTCGTGCTGATGGATGCGGGCATCAAGCCCGCGCTCGGCGTCTCGATCCTCAGCATGGTGCTCGGTGTCGCGGCGATCGCCGCGGGCGCGCCCGAGGCGGGGGCGGGGATCCTCTCGGCTGGCACGACCGCGGCGCAGGGCAAGTTCCTCGCGTTCAGCCGCGTCCAGGAATCGACGGCCGACGCCACCGGCGCGAAATTCCTGCGCGAGGCCGGCGTCACCGGCAAGGGCATGCTGACCTTCTTCAAGAAGCTGCAGAACGAGGAATATGCGTACGGCCTGAAGAACATCGACCCGTTCGCGCAGAGCCATCCGCTGTCGGGCGAGCGCATCGCCAGCCTGACTGCCGACGTCATCGCCTCGCCGGCCTATGGCAAGAAGCCCGACCAGGCGCTCGAGGAACAGTTCAAGCGCATCAAGGCCAAGCTGCTCGGCTATGTCGCCGACCCCAAGACCACGCTCAACACCTATCCCGACGAGGATCAGAGCCTCTACGCGCATTACGCCCGCGCCTATGCCTGGCACAAATCGGCGTACCCCGAGAAAGCCGATGCCGAGGCCGCCGCGCTCATCAAGGCCGCGCCGCACGACCCCTATTTCCTCGAGATCCAGGGCCAGATCCTGCTCGAGGCAGGCAAGCCGCTCCAGGCGCTGGCCCCGTTGCGCGAGGCGACCGAGCTGTCGCACAACGCGCCCTTGATCGCGACGACCTTCGGCCACGCGCTGATCGCGACCGAGGACAAGGCCAATTACCCCGAGGCGATCAAGGTGCTGCGCCAGGCAGTGGCGCGCGACGACGAAAATCCCTTCGCCTGGTATCAGCTCGGCACCGTCTACGAGGCGATGGGCG
Source organism: Sphingomonas sp. 10B4 (assembly GCF_035019905.1). Taxonomy (NCBI): domain Bacteria; kingdom Pseudomonadati; phylum Pseudomonadota; class Alphaproteobacteria; order Sphingomonadales; family Sphingomonadaceae; genus Sphingomonas; species Sphingomonas sp. 10B4. The sequence continues at coordinate 7,661 of NZ_JASJVC010000078.1, forward strand.
ACCAGCCGCGCGCGATGCTGGCAAGCGCCGAGCAAGCGAGCCTGACGGGCAACGTCCCGCTCGCCGCCTACAGCGCGCGTGGCGCGATGCAGGGGCTCGCCCCCAACAGCGTCGACTGGATCCGCGCGCAGGACATCGCGCTCGCCGCGCAGAACGAAATCGACGACAACCCGAAGAAATATAAGAAGAAACGCTGATGCGCCCGGCCTGGAATTCCATAACCCTCGCGCTCGTCGCGGGGCTGATCGGCGCGGCCGGTTTCGCCAGCCTCGAACGGCTGATCCCGGCGAGCGGGGGGGAGCGCGCACGCGTCGAAGGCGTGGTGCACGATTATCTGATGGCGCATCCCGAGATCCTTCCCGCGGCGATGGACGCCTTGCGCGACCGCGGCCATGCCGAGACGATCGCGGCGAACCGCAGCGCGATCTACACGCCGGTCGGCAGCGCCTGGGCGGGGAGCGCCAGCCCGGATGTCACCGTGGTCGAATATTTCGATTACAATTGCGGCTATTGCCGCGCCAGCCTCCCGACCATCGCGGCTTTGCTCAAGAGCGACCCCAAGGTCCGCATCGTCTATCGCGACTTCCCGATCCTCGCGCAGAGCAGCATCGATGCCGCGCGGATGAGCCTGGCGGCGGCCGAGCAGGGCAAGTTCCAGGCGTTCCACGACGCACTCTATGCCGGCGGCCCGGTCAGCACGCAGAGCATCGCCGCGGCGGCGAAGACCGCGGGCGTCGATGCCGCCCGCGCCGCGGCCTATGCGCCGCGCGCCGAGCAGGAGATCACCACAAACGCGACGATTGCACGCGCGCTCGGGATGACGGGCACGCCGAGCTGGGTGATCGGCAACAAGGTGGTTTCCTCCGCGCTCCCGCTCGAGGACTTGCAGAAGGCGATCGCCGAGGTGCGCGCGGCTGGGCTCAAGTAACACCCGTCACCCCGGCCTTGTGCCGGGGTCCACCGTGCGGCGCGCGGTCCGGCGGCAGTTCGCGCGGCACAGTGGACCCCGGCACGAGGCCGGGGTGACGGCGCGATAGGCATCGCGACTTTCATACCGAGCGGTTGTTATCTCCCCGCTACCGCCCTATCTGCGCGACAACAATCGGGGGCAGCATGGACACCATTCTATCGATCGCGGGCGTGTCGAAGACCTACGCCTCGGGACATCGCGCGCTCGAGCCGGTCGATCTCGACATCGCGCGCGGCGAGATCTTCGCGTTGCTCGGACCCAACGGCGCGGGCAAGACGACGCTGATCTCGATCATTTGCGGGATCGTCACGCCAAGCACGGGGACCGTGACGGTGCTCGGCCATGACGCGCAGAAGGATTTCCGCAGCGCGCGCCGCGCGATCGGCCTCGTGCCGCAGGAATTGTCGGTCGACATGTTCGAGACCGTGCTCGCCACCGTCAAGTTCAGCCGCCGCCTGTTCGGCAAGGCCCCTGACGACGCGCATATCGAGCAAGTGTTGCGCGACCTGTCGCTGTGGGACAAGCGCGGCGCCAAGATCCGCGAGCTGTCGGGCGGCATGAAACGCCGCGTGCTGATCGCCAAGGCGCTCAGCCACGAACCCGAGATCCTGTTCCTCGACGAGCCGACCGCAGGCGTCGACGTGGCTTTGCGCCGCGACATGTGGAAGCTCGTCCACAAGCTCCGCGCCGCCGGCACGACGATCATCCTGACGACGCATTACATCGAGGAGGCCGAGGAAATGGCCGACCGCGTCGGCGTGATCGACAAGGGGCGGATCATCCTGGTCGAACGGAAGGCTGCGCTGATGAAGAAGCTCGGCAAGCGGCGGATGCTGATCGCGCTGCAGGCGCCGATGACCGCAGTGCCCGCCGATCTCGCGGCATGGAACCTCGCACTGGAGGATGAGGGCGCGACGTTGCTCTACACCTTCGATTCGGAGAATGAGGACATTCCGGGGTTGCTCGCGAAGCTCGGCACGCTCGGCATCGGCTATCGCGATCTCGAAACGCACAAGAGCTCGCTCGAAGACATTTTCGTCGATCTCGTCGAACAGAAGGACGCGGCATGAGCGCCTGGGCATCTCTTCCACCGGGTCCGCTCGTGTTGGGCAGTGCTTCGACAGGCTCAGCACGAACGGAAACAGGGAGGATCGCGGCATGAGCACGCACGCCGCAACCAAGGCCCCCGCGGTCAATTTCCACGGCATCTGGGCGATCTATCGCTTCGAGATGGCGCGCGCGCTGCGCACCTTGTGGCAGAGCCTCGTCACGCCGGTGATCACCACCTCGCTCTATTTCGTCGTGTTCGGCGGGGCGATCGGGTCGAAGATCAGCACGGTCGGCGGGGTCGGCTATGGCAGCTTCATCGTGCCCGGCTTGATCATGCTGTCGCTGCTGACGCAGAGCATCTCGAATGCCTCGATCGGCATCTATTTCCCCAAATTCACAGGCACGGTTTACGAGCTGCTTTCCGCACCGGTATCGGCGATGGAGATGGTGATCGGCTATGTCGGCGCGGCGGCGACCAAATCGATCGTGCTCGGGCTGATCATCCTCGCCACCGCGTCGCTGTTCGTGCCGCTTAGCATCGTCCATCCGGTCGCGATGCTCGCCTTTCTCGTGCTGACGAGCGTCACCTTCAGTCTGCTCGGCTTCATCATCGGCGTGTGGGCGAACGGCTTCGAGCAGCTGAACTTCATCCCCGCGCTGTTGATCACGCCGCTGACCTTCCTTGGCGGCGCCTTCTATTCGATCGACATGCTGCCGCAGCCGTGGCGGACGGTGAGCCTGTTCAACCCGGTGGTGTATCTGGTGAGCGGCTTCCGCTGGGCGTTCTTCGACAAGGGGGATGTGTCGGTGGGCTTGAGCCTGGGCGTGACCGCGCTGTTTTTGGTCGTCTGCCTCGGTGTCATATCCTGGATCTTCAAGACCGGCTGGCGGATGAAGAACTAATCTCCCTCTCCCGAAGGGAGAGGGATTTAGGGCATTACCGGCAGCACGATCTTCGAGCCGGCGCACACCTTCTGCGTCGCCTTGACGAAATCCCCCGCCTTCGCCCGCGCGATATTGGGGACGAAGCGCTGCGGGTTGCGGTCGATCACCGGGAACCAGCTCGACTGAACCTGCACCATCAGCCGGTGGCCTTTCAAGAACACATGGTCGTGCTCGCGCAGCGCTACTTCCCAGCGCGTCACCTTGCCCGGCACCAACGGCTGCGGGTTCGTGTCGCTCGCAAGGAAACGCCCCCGCCTGACATCCATCGCGATCGGCAGCTGATAGCCGTTGAGCGACTTGGCATAGTCGCCGGGCTTGGGCGATTCGGCGTTCTGCACTTGGTTGTCCGGATAGACGTCGATCAACTTGACGACGAAGTCGCTGTCGGTCCCGCTGGTCGAGACGGCAAGCTGCGCGAGGACATGCCCGGTCACCGTCAGGTCCTTCTCGAGCGGCGCGCTCGTATAGCTCAGCACGTCGGGCCGTCCGCCGAGGAAGCGCTGGTCGGCCGCCTCCCACCACGACCAGTCGGGCGAGAGATACGTCCCCGACATCGGGCGCGCGCGGAACGGCACCGGGTTGGCCGGGTCCGACACATAATCGCGGCATGCTTCGCCCACGGCAGGCGCGCTGAACGACAGCGAACCGTCGGCGTGGAGATACAGGTCGGTCGGCTTGGCGCCCGCCGCGGGCCACGCCTTGTAGCTCTTCCATGTCCAGCTCCCGCTCTGGAAGCTCTTCACGCCGGTCGTCGGCTTCGCGCCTGTCCCGTGGAGCCAATAGGCAAAGAACGGCGCCTGAATCTGCTCCTGGAACTGTGTCCCGCTCGGCACGCCGTACGGGATGGGCCCGAGCGCATTGGTCGGCCGCTGCCACCAGCCATGCGCCCAGGGGCCGGCGACCATCGTCGCGAGATGATCGGGGTCGTTCTGCGCCTGCTTGAAATAGATCTGCCACGATCCCGACGGATCTTCCTGATCCCAATAGCCCGCGACGTTGAGCGTCGGCACCGTCGTCTTGCCGAGCCGGTCGCTCCAGCGCTGATCGGTATAGAAGGCATCGTGATTGGGATGGTCGAGCAGCGCGGTGAACATCGGCACCTTGCCCTTGAACTCGGTCTTGTCGATCTGCTCGACCGGGCCCTTGGCGAGGAACCAGTCGTACGTGTCGTAGCGATCGTATTGGAACGACGTGTCCTGCGTCTTGTCGAGCTGGAGCATTGCCAGCCAGTCGGTCGCATAGGAGAGACGGAGCGCGCCGTTGCGGTGGAGATCGTCGGACTGCCAGTAATCAATCCAGGCCGCCTGCGGGCTGACCGCCTTCAACGCGGGATGCGGGCCGATCAGTGCGATCGCCGCGGCGAAGCCGGGGTAGGAGACGCCCCACATCCCGACCTTGCCGGTGTTCTGCGGCACATTCTTCACCAGCCAGTCGATGCTGTCATAGGCGTCGGTCGATTCGTCGACCTGCTTCGGATCGCCCGGATGCACCGCGGTGGAAAGCGTAAACACGCCGTCGGACTTGAAGCGCCCGCGCATCGACTGCTCGACGTAAATATAGCCGTCACGGTCGAGCGCGACTTGATTGCCCGGCGTCTTCTTCGGCGCGGAGTCGGGCACGCCATAGGGGGTGCGCGAGAACAGGATCGGCAGCGGTCCGGTCTGGTTCCGCGGACGCAAGATCACGGTCTGGAGCCGCGCGCCGTCGCGCATCGGGACCATCACTTCTTCGTAGGTGTAGGGGGAGAGCGCGGGGGCAGGGGCCGCTACGGGCGCGGCCTGCGGGCGCGCAGCGATCGGGCCGGCCAGCGCGACACCGGCAGCCAGCGCCGCCACAACTTTACGCATACCCAACCCCTAAACGTCACCCCGGCCTCGTGCCGGGGTCCACCGTGCCGCAAATGCTCACGCAGCAAGTGTGCGGCACGGTGGACCCCGGGACAAGCCCGGGGTGACGATATGGTTTAGGGTCTGGGGCTTAGGCGCGCCTCAGATCCGGTGTTCGCCCTTGACCCAGCGCACCGTGCCCGAGCTCGCGCGCATCACGACGCTCTCGGTCGTCATGATATGCCCCTTGCGCTTCACGCCGGCGAGCAGCGACCCGTCGGTCACGCCGGTCGCCGCGAAGATGCAGTCGCCGCGTGCCAGCTCGGTCAGGTCGTACTGCTTGTCGAGATCGGTCACGCCCCATTTTGCGGCGCGCGCACGCTCGTCGTCATTGCGGAACAGCAGGCGGCCCTTGAACTGCCCGCCGACGCAGCGGAGCGCCGCACACGCGAGCACGCCCTCGGGCGCGCCGCCCGAACCCATATAGATATCGATCGTCGTATCGGGGTTCGTCGTCGCGATCACGCCGGCGACGTCGCCGTCACCGATCAGCATGATGCCGCAGCCGAGTGCACGCAGCTCGGCGATGATCTTGGCGTGGCGCGGGCGGTCGAGCACGCAGGCGATGATCTCGGATGGCTTGACGCCCTTGGCGGCCGCCAGCGCGGTGACGTTCTCGGTCGGCGACTTGTCGAGGTCGATGATCCCCTCGGGATAGCCCGGGCCGCACGCAATCTTGTCCATATAGACGTCCGGCGCGTTGAGCAGCCCGCCTTCCTCGGCGATCGCGAGCACCGCGAGCGCGTTCGGACCGGCGGTGGCGCAGATCGTCGTGCCCTCGAGCGGATCGAGCGCGATGTCGATCTTCGGCCCCTTGCCGATCGCCGAGCCGACCTTCTCGCCAATGAACAGCATCGGCGCCTCATCGCGCTCGCCTTCACCGATCACGACGGTGCCGTCCATGTAGAGCGAGTTGAGCGCGGTACGCATCGCGTCGACCGCCGCCGCATCCGCCGCCTTTTCATCGCCGCGCCCGGTGAGCGTCGACGCGGCGATCGCCGCCGCCTCGGTCACGCGGACCATTTCGAGGACGAGAACACGGTCGAGCGTTTTGGAAGCGGTGGTGGTCATTGACGAAGCATCCTCTTGTTTGGGGAGGGACTAGGCGGGGCGCGTTACGTTGTCGAGACCGTCAATCCCTCTCCCTGTGGGAGAGGGAGGGAGGAGCGAAGCGACGGAAGGGTGAGGACAGGATGCGTGCTGCCCTCACCCGACCTCGCTACGCTCGGCCACCCTCTCCCGATGGGAGAGGGAGATGGAGCTCAGTCGCGCAGCAGCTCGTTGATGCTGGTCTTCGAGCGCGTCTGCGCGTCGACGCGCTTGACGATCACCGCGCAATACAGCGCCGGCTTGCCGTCGCCGCCACCGGTCGAGCCCGGCACCACCACCGAATACGGCGGCACTTCGCCGCGGAAAACTTCGCCGGTCGCGCGGTCGATGATCTTGGTGCTCGCACCGAGATACACGCCCATCGACAGCACCGCACCTTCGCCGACGCGCACACCCTCGGCGACCTCGGCCCGCGCGCCGATGAACGCGCCGTCGCCGATGATCACCGGGTCCGCCTGCAGCGGCTCGAGCACGCCGCCGATCCCGGCACCGCCCGACAGATGCACGCCCTTGCCGATCTGCGCGCACGACCCGACCGTCGCCCAGGTGTCGACCATCGTGCCCTCACCGACATAGGCGCCGATGTTGACGAAGCTCGGCATCAGAATCGCGCCCTTGCCGATGAAGCTCCCGCGCCGCGCAACCGCGCCGGGAACGACGCGGAAGCCACCTGCGCGGAACTCGGCCTCGCCCCAGCGGGCGAACTTCGAGGGCACCTTGTCGAACGCCGGAGCGCCGCCGGCGCCGCCCTCGACCAGGCTGTTGTCGTTGAGCCGGAAGGAGAGCAGCACCGCCTTCTTGAGCCACTGATTGACCTGCCAGTTGCCGTCCCCAGTCGGCTCGGCGACGCGCATCGCACCCGAATCGAGCTGGAGCAGCGCCTGCTCGACCGCGTCGCGCACATCGCCCTTGGTCGCGAAGCTGATCGTGTCGCGCGCGTCCCACGCGCCGTCGATGGTCTGCTGCAGGTCGCTCATATATCCCCCGTATGGTCGTGGAGCCACGCCGTGATGTCGGCGCAGGTGAAGTCGATGAAGGAGCGGTCCTCGCCGCCCGGTGTCTGTTCGGAGCCATTGTCGACCCACAGCGTCGTCATGCCGATTGCCTTGGCGGGCGCGAGGTTGCGCGCCATGTCCTCAGCGAACAGGCAGGTCGTCGGGTCGAGATCGAACGCCGCGCACAGCCCGGCATAGGCCGAGGCTTGCGGCTTCGGGATCAGGTCCATCGCATGGACGTCGTGGATCGCCTCGAAGCTTTCGCCGAGCCCGAGCTTCGCCAGCACCTTGCTCGCATAGGGCGTGTCGGCATTGGTGAAGACGAGTTTGCGCCCCGGCAGCTTGGCGATCGCCGCGGCGAGCGGAGCGTTTTCCTCGAGCACGTCCATCTCGATATCGTGGACATGGTCGAGAAAGGCGTGCGGGTCGACGTCATGCTCCGCCATCAGCCCGGCGAGCGTCGTGCCATGGGCGTGGAAATAGCCCTTCTGGATGCGGCGCGCCTCGACATGGTCGACCGCGAACTTGTCGGCGATATAGCCCGTCATCCGCGCATCGATCTGGTCGAACAATCGCGCGCTCGACGGGTAGAGCGTGTTGTCGAGATCGAAAATCCAGGTGCGAATATGGGCGAGGCGTGGGTCCATGCGGTGGCTCTAAGCGGGAGGGGACGTAGGGGCAAGGCGGAGACGCATCTTCGCCCCTGTCTCTTATACACATCT
>NZ_JASJVC010000079.1:0-15314 GCF_035019905.1 Sphingomonas sp. 10B4
GCAGGTTTGGGCATCACGCCCATCTATCCCACTCGATTCCCTACGGGAATCCCCAACGTCAGTTTTGCAACAAAGCCTTCGGAAGCTGTAAAGCCCTTCAGACTGCGGTTCCTGATGCGCCGAGGCACTCGCACGACAATTCCCGTGACGGGGTTAGTGGCAATCTTGCGGTTATCCTTAGCCCAACCAAACACCGCTTTTGCCCCGCCGAGATACCCATCGCGGACAGTAGCGGCACCCCGTACAGCTTCACCGTCTACGGGCCGTAGTAGCGCGTCTTTCCACGCCACGATGTCATCGGGGGTCACAAGGGTAGCGTCGTCATGCCCGAGGTGCGCAATCAGGGATAACAGAGCGGGCCGCCACTTCTTGATGGTTTTCGGACCCGGCTGGCGTTCCGCGACGTACCCCTCGAACATTGTCATGATCGCGACGGGCGAACGAGCGGGCTCTGTCGCAACATTTTTATCACCTGCAAACGCTGCAGGATCAAACATAGCGTGGGTTGGGGACGGTGGATCCTCATAGTTGATCTCCGCCTTCACCCGTAGCGCCAGCTCACGTTCCGCGCGTCCAACGCGATCATGCAGATAGTCAGTCAATTGACCATCAGGCGGCAGGATCCACTGATGGCTCTCCGCGATATGCTCTGCAGTCCACCTCACCCCGAGGAGTGATGCACGTCGGCCCTCCCGCAAATACAACGGTGTGATCTCCGCAATCAGCGCCAAATCGCTCACGCGCTGCACCTTAGCATCCTGGTCCAGATCAGCCCCCGCCGCCGCCTGCTCCCGGTCCATTACCCACGCTCGAACTGCGCGGTCGATCTCCGCGCGATCAGGAACACGACCGCCGGGCTTGAAAGACGCCAGACGCGCCGTTGGATCCGGCTTGTTCGCCGCCTCGGCGATCTTGCGGTCACAATATCTGCGGCACTCGGCGGCGAAATGCTCCGCCTCTCGAAGCGAGACGTCCCCGAAGCTCTTCCAATAGGCTCCCTTCCCCCCAAACGCGGCACGTGCGTAGGGTGGAATGACCTTTCGGAACTCGTAGCTGTTGCCCCGCCGATGCAGGTTTTTTGCAACCCGTTGCAGAGCCGGTCGCGAAGTCGTTTTTGCAGCACACATTGCAGCAGATTATCGACGAAAACCCCTGATTTGCAAGGGTTCTAGCGTTATCAGAGGCTTGGGAAGCCGCTGGCGGAGACGGAGGGATTCGAACCCTCGGTACCAGTAAACCCGGTACGGCGGTTTAGCAAACCGCTGGTTTCAGCCACTCACCCACGTCTCCGGATCACGGCGAAGGCGGGCTATAACCGCGCTTTGCTGCCACGGCAACCGCTTGTGCGCATGTTGCTCGCCGCGGAATCGATTCCGCTGGTCGCGACGGCGTCGCTCGTTCATTGGCGCGACAGCCAGGACGGCGCTATCATGGCGCAATTGCAGCCCCGGGGGAGAATGACGATGCATTTGCGCTGGACCAGCGCGCCGAGGATTGGCGCTGCAATCCTGCTCGCGCTGGCGACCGCCGGGGCACCGCTTGCGGCGCAAGTGCGCACGATCGATCCCAACCAGGCGATCGATTCGGATCTGCGCCAGGCGCAGCCGAAAGCGCAGCCGCCCCGCCGCACGCCCACCCCGCCCCCCGCTCAGTCGGATCCTGTCCCGCTGTCCGACACGCCGCGCTATCCCGACGCGCCAGGATCGACCGAGCCGGTCGAGTCCGGATCCAGCGTTCCGTCTGCGGGCAGCCCAGCGGGCGCGCCGGCAGGTACGAACGGATCGGCACAGGACGTCGCGCGCGACGGGGCAGAAGTCGAATCGGCCGACAGCCAGACCTTCCAGAAGCAGGAATTGCTCCGCGCCGCCGAGGGGACCTTCGGCAAGGGCGCATCGGGGCTCGCCGGCATCCTCGAGCGCACGCTTAAGGAGCAGGGCTATCCCAACGCCTATATCGCCGGGCGCGAGGCGTCGGCGGCGGTCGTCGTCGGCTTGCGTTATGGCAAGGGCGAGATGTTCCACAAGGTCGAGGGGCGCCAGCCCGTCTATTGGACCGGCCCGTCGGTCGGCTTCGATCTGGGCGGGGATGCCAACAAGGTGTTCGTGCTGGTGTACAACCTCTACGACACCGCGGACCTGTTCAAGCGCTTCCCCGCGGCAGAGGGCCGCATCTATTTCGTCGGCGGGTTCGCGGCGACCTATCTGCGTCGCGGCAACACGGTGCTGATCCCGATCCGGCTCGGCGTCGGATGGCGGCAGGGCGTCAATCTGGGCTATATGAAGTTCAGCCGGACCTCGAAATGGTTCCCGTTCTAAGCGCAGCGCGGCAGGCCGCTCCAGCGGCCTGACTCGCGCAAGCTCGGCCGGCGGGGCCCGCCCCGACCGACGGCATGGGCTTTGCCCATGCCCGACAAGCGCCTAACGTCCCCTGCGTGACCACCACCCGCCAGATCCTCCGCGCCCTGCTCGCCGCCGCTTATCTCGCCGCCGGCATCCTGCACGTGTTCATCCCCAAACCCTTTCTCGGGATCACTCCGGACTGGGTGCCCTTCCCCGCCCAGGTGATCCTGCTGACCGGCCTGTGCGAGATTGCCGGGGCGATCGGCCTATTCGTGCCGCGGCTGCGCTGGTGGGCGGGCGTTGGCCTCGCCGCTTATGCGGTGTGCGTCTATCCCGCCAATGTGAAGCACGCGCTCGATTTCATCGAAACCGGCCGCGGCGGGCTCGGGCTATGGTACCATATCCCGCGGCTTGCGTTTCAGCCGGTGATCGTGTGGTGGGCGCTGTTCGCCGGTCGCGTGATCGACTGGCCCTTCCCGCGACGGAGCGCAGCATGAGCGATATCGACGACACCATCATCGACACGCCCGAAGGTCCGATGACCTGGGCGGCCTGGAAGAAGAAGAACCCGGTGCAGATCCCGTCGCGGCGCACCAAGGGCAAGGACCTGCCCGTCAAGGTGAAGCGCTTCACCGAACCGAAGTGACGCGGCGTTAGCCCAAGAAGCGCCAGCCGAGCGTCTGGCCGGCGTGGAACGGCACGACCGCAGTGTCACCCGCGCCGATCAGTTCGGGAACCGCCTCCTCGCGCCGCTCGAGTGTGATCGTGCCCTCGTTGAGCGGCAAACCGTAGAAACGCGCGCCGTGTTCCGAGGCGAAACCCTCGAACCGGTCGAGCGCATTTTCCTCATCGAACACTGCGAGATAGCTTTCGAGCGCGTACGGCGCGTTGAAGATGCCCGCGCAGCCGCAGGACGCTTCCTTGCGCGCGCGGCCATGCGGGGCGCTGTCGGTACCGAGGAAGAAGCTCGGCGACCCCGACACCGCCGCCGCGCGTACCGCGAGGCGGTGGCGTTCGCGTTTGATCACCGGCAGGCAATAGGCGTGCGGCTGGAGCCCGCCATCGAACATCGCGTTGCGATTGAGATGGAGATGCTGCGGCGTGATCGTCGCGGCGATGTTGGCCCCCGCGTCGGTCACGAACGCGGCGGCCTCGGCGGTCGTGATATGTTCGAGCACGATCTTCAGCGCAGGATAGTCGCGCACCAGCGGCGCCAGCGTCCGCTCGACGAAGATCGCCTCGCGATCGAAGATGTCGATCTCGCGATCGGTCACTTCGCCGTGGATCAGCAGCGGCATGCCGATCCGCTGCAGTGTCTCGAGCACGCTCGACAGCGCGCGGATATCGGTGACGCCGTGCGCCGAGTTCGTCGTCGCATGCGCCGGGTACAGCTTGCACGCCGCCCACACGCCCTCGGCATAGCCGCGCGCGATCTCGTCGGCGTCGGCCGCATCGGTGAGGTAGCAGGTCATCAACGGGGTGAAATCGGTCCCCGCGGGCAAGGCGGCGAGGATTCGCTCGCGATATGCCTCTGCCGCCGCGATCGTGGTCACCGGCGGGGTCAGGTTCGGCATCACGATCGCGCGCGCGAACTGGCGCGCGGTGTACTGCGCAACCGCGGCAAGCATCTCGCCATCGCGGAGGTGGACATGCCAGTCATCGGGGCGGCGGATCGTGAGGCGCTCGGTCATGCCGACCGCCTAGCGCGCGGCGCGGCGAATCGCCAGCCGCGTATTGCCGCTGCGGCGCGCCGCCCCTACCTCCATGCCATGAATGCCACCACGCTCGCCGATCGATCGCTACTCCGCCTGTCGGGGGAGGATGTCCGCGGCTTCCTGCAGGGGCTCGTCACCGCCGACATGGCCGGGCCCTTCCCGGCCTGGGCCGGCTTGCTGACGCCGCAGGGCAAGGCGCTGTTCGACTTCATCGTCTGGACCGACGGCGACGACGTCCTGCTCGACTGCGAGGCGAGCGTTGCCGAGGCATTGCGGCGGCGGCTGTCGATCTATCGCCTGCGGCGCGCGATCACGATCGAGCAGACCGATGGCGCGGTGCATTGGTCGCGCGAGCCCGGCCAGGGCGTGCCCGATCCCCGGCTGGCCGCACTCGGCTATCGCTGGCTGGGCGAGCCGGCCGAGGCAGCAACCGGGTGGCATGCGCATCGCCTGTCGCTAGGCGTTGCCGAAGGCGAGGCCGAGCTCGGCAGCGACAAGACGCTGTGGCTCGAGGCGAACGCGCGCGAACTGAACGGCGTCAGCTTCACCAAGGGCTGCTATGTCGGCCAGGAGAACACCGCGCGGATGCACCATCGCAGCAAGGTCAACCGCCGGCTGGTGGTGGCACCGCTCGGCGAGCCGGGCGAGCGCACCCGCGCCACCTACCCCGACCTCGGCCTGATGGTCGAACTGCGCCGCGTCGAAGCTCTCGGCGATGCCGTGGTGCCCGATTGGCTGGCGACGGCGTTAGCGCACGCCGACGCCTAACGCCAAGCGCCCCGTCACCGCCCGATCGAGCTGTATGCGAACCCGGCGCGCTCGGCATCGCTCGGCGGATAGATGTTGCGCAGATCGACCATTACCGGCGCCGCCATCGTCGCCGCCAGCCGCTTGAGATCGAGCGCGCGATAGATGTTCCACTCGGTCACGATCACCACCGCATCGGCGCCCTGCGCGGCGGCATAGGCGTCGCCGCAGTAGGTGATGTCGGGCATCATCGTCTTGGCGATCTCCATCCCCTCGGGGTCATGCGCGCGCACCGTGATGCCAGCGTCGAGCAAGCTCTGGACAATCGCCAGGCTCGGCGCATCGCGCATGTCGTCGGTGTTGGGCTTGAAGGTCAGCCCGAGCACCGCGACGGTCTTGCCGCGCACGCTCGTCCCGTCGCCGCCGCCGAGCGCCGCAATCACCTTGCGCCCCATCGCGCGCTTGCGCGTGTCGTTGACCTGGACGACCGCCTCAACGATCCGCACCGGCGTTTCGTAATCCTCGGCGGTCTTGAGCAAAGCGAGCGTGTCCTTGGGGAAGCACGAACCGCCGTAGCCCGGCCCGGCGTGGAGGAACTTCGAACCGATCCGGTTATCGAGCCCGATCCCGCGCGACACGTCCTTGACGTTCGCGCCGACCGCTTCGCACAGATCGGCGATCTCGTTGATGAAGGTGATCTTGGTCGCCAGGAAGGCGTTGGCGGCATATTTGATCAGCTCGGAGGTGCGCCGCCCGGTGAACAGGATCGGGCTCTCGTTGAGATACAGCGGGCGATAGACATCGCGCATCACTTGCTGCGCGCGCGGATCCTCGGTGCCGATCACGATCCGGTCGGGGCGCTTGAAGTCGCCGATCGCGGCGCCCTCGCGCAGGAACTCGGGGTTTGAGACGACCGCGATCGGGAAATCGCCGGCGAGCTCGGTGAGAATCTCCTCGACCTTGTCGCCGGTGCCGACCGGGACGGTCGACTTGGTGACGACCACGACGGGGCCGTCGATCGCCTCGGCGATCTCGCGCGTTGCGGCGAACACATAGCTCAGGTCAGCATGGCCATCGCCACGCCGCGATGGCGTGCCGACCGCGATGAACACCGCATCGGCACCCGCCACCGCAGCCTTGAGATCGGTCGTGAAGCGGAGCCGCCCCGCCGCGACATTGCTCGCGACGAGCGTATCGAGACCGGGCTCGAAGATCGGCATCTTGCCCGCCTCGAGTGCCGCAATCTTGGTCTCGTCCTTGTCGACGCAGATCACATCATGGCCGAAATCCGAAAAGCATGCCCCTGATACCAGGCCGACATACCCCGAGCCGATCATCGTAATCCGCATGATAAGTCCTCAAATCTCGCAAGCGCACCACAGTCCGGAGGCGCTCCGAGGCGCGCTCCACAACTGCCGCTCTAGCCGATCATGGCCGTATTGCCAGCCCGGCGCGATCGCTCGCCGGCCCCACATGTACCGTGCCACCGGCGCACAAAAAAGGGGAGACCGGCTTGCGCCGATCTCCCCGATTTCTGACCAAAGTCAGGTCTGGGCTTAGTTGCCCGAACCCGGACCGTAGGACACTTCCACGCGACGGTTCTGCACTTCGCGAACGCCATCGGCGGTCTGGACGCGCAGATGGGCGGGATCTTCACCGAAGGCTTCGGTGCCGATCGAGCCATCCGGGATCGAATGGGCGGTCATGTACGCACGAACCGCGTCGTTGCGGCGCTGCGACAGACCGACGTTGTACTTCGGCGTACCCGAACGGTCGGTGAAGCCAGCAAGCATGACCTTTGCGTTACCGCAGTTCTGGTACTGCGCGATTGCGCCGTCCAGGATCGAGGCTGCCTCAGGCGTGACGTCCGACTTGTCCCACTCGAAGAACACGATGAACGGTCCAGGCGAGCAAGGCGTCGCGACAACCGGAGCCGGCTCAGGCGGCGGCGGCGGCGGAGCAGCAGGCTCGCCGAAGTTGTACGTCAGACCTGCGAGCAGGCTGTGCGTACGATAGCGACCGTTGTAGCCACGACCAGCGACGTCGACCAGCTTGACGTTGTCGGCGGTGAAGAAGCGATACTTGATCGACGCATCGACGTGCTTCGTGATCGGCGCGCGAACGCCGGCGAGGCCCTGATACGCGAAAACCGTGTCGCTGTCGTTGAGCAGGTTCTGCAGGCTGTTGATGCCGAAGCGCTCCTTGACGCGTGCAACACCAACACCGCCGCCGACGAAGCCCTGGATGCCGTCATCGTCGCCGAAGTCGACAAGGCCGTTGACCATGAAGCTCAGTGCGGTCGTGCGACCACGAGCGAACTGGTACGTGCCAGCCGGATAGTTGCCGACTGCGCCCGACGGGATCAGACCCGGCGTCGTGACCGACGAACGATAGTTATCGACCGATGCGCTCTTGTAGCCGACTTCGGCTTCAAGGCGGAACATGCCAAGGTCGTAACCGATCACGCCATCGACGTCGTAGCCGTAGCGATGATCGACGGTACCGGCGCTCTTCACGTTGTTGATATCGAACTTGATATCTTCCACGAGCACTGCACCACCGTCGACGCCGACATACCAGGACTTATCCCGGGCCAGCGCTGGTGTGGTAACGAGAGCAGTGGAGGCAAGCGCTATGGTAACGGCTAGCTTCCGCATAAAAATCCCCTTCATCTGGTTGTCACTCGGACAGCGCAAACCCTCTACCGAATGGAAGGTTTCCACGCAAGCGCACAAATGTCCGGACTGTTGCTGATTTAACACAGATTTAGCGGGAACCGTCAGCGATTTTCGATGCTACGCGGCAGCAATGAGACCAAGCGTTTGAAGTGCCGCCAGAATCGTTGTGATCGTGGTGCGCGCCTCGGCGTCGATCGTGCTGCCGTTCGCAGGTGCAGCAATGGCCGGCCGCGGGGGCCCGAGCATCGCAAATCCGCCGAGGATAAGGTGCGACGCAGCAAGCGTTCCGACCGTCCAACGGCTGCCATCGAAACGCGCATCGGCCCGATCGGCCTCGCTCCACACGGTCATCCCGGGTTGCGCCGCAACGAACCGCCAGCCCCCCGCGGTCCAACCGGCCAGCGCCTGTGCCTGCCCGCGCCAAGCGCCGCGCGGGGCTGCGCCAACGATCCAGCATGCGCCCGGCAACGGCGCCTCTGGCGGCGTGTCGAGCCCGACCGCCTCGACGCTCGCCTGCACCGCCATGTCGAGCAACGTCAGGGCCTCGTTGTGCGAAAGCTCCTTCTGCGCCTGCCCGGGCTGCAGCAACGGCAGGCCCAGGCGCGTGCTTTTCTCATCGCTCATGCAAATCTCCTGTCATCCGTTGCCGTCGGGAATCGTGATCGTTGCGCCGTCGGATTCGCCGTGCGTGCCGATCTGGACGACGCGCAACACGACCCCGCCCCCTCGGTCCGCGGACGCCACGACGACACGCGGTTCGTGCGTCTCGATCAGCGTCGTAGCGCCATCGCCGCGCAGCAGCGTGACGCGATACGCCTCGCGCTCTTCGCCTTGCGGAACATCGATCCCATCGCTCCAGCGCCACCCGTTTCTGCTGCGCCGCACCCAAGTTACGCAGGCATCGCCCGCCCCGCTTTCGCGCCAACGGAGATGGACGGGGGACGGCGGCACGACCGAAGTTCCGCGCACCATCACGCGCGTCGCAACCGGTCCGTCGATGTCGCCGGTCCCCGACGCGAGGAGGCGAAGGTCGGCCCCCAACGCGGCGAGCGGCAGGTCGAGCGAAAGAGCCGATTCGGCCTCGATCAGCACGAAGCGATCGCCGATCGCCTGCCCCCCCATCGCCGCTTCGGTCCCCCGCCGCCCGCGCCACAGCCCCGCCAGCCGCCAGCGCCGCGCGCCGATCTGGGTCGCGGTCGAAAATTGCAGCAGTTCATCGCCCACCAGCGCGAGATTGGCGCCCCCATCGAGCGCGCGCGGATCGGCGCTTTCGAGCGTCATCGCCGAGTAAGCGAGATCGACCTCGAACGCCTGCGCCTGATCGGCGATCGCACTCGACGCGCGCCCCGGTAGGCTCGCCAGCCGCCCCATGGTTCCTGGCGCTGCGGTCGATCCCAGCGGCGTCCAGCGCGCCCCGCCGTCGAGGCTGTAGAGCAACGCCGCACGCCGCCAGCCCGGCTGCGTTCCGCCGGCGACGATCGTCACGCGCGGTGCCGACAGCAGCGCGTCGTCGAACGGCAAGCTCTCGAACACCTCGACCAATGTGGCGCCCGTCACCACATCGGGCGCCGCCAGCACGCGCCCCGGGCTCGCCGCCACCGGCAGCGTCCCGCCCGCCAGCCGCACGCAGTCGAGCGACAGCACCATCTTTTCGAGCGACCAGCCCGTGACACGCCACACCCCCGCCACTCCAGCGATCGTCACGCACGCGCCGGGCACCACATCGAGCGCGTCCCAGCCGAGCGTCACGCTGCGCCGCTCGCGCCCCGCCTCGCCGCGCGCGAGGATGCCGTTCGCAAGCGTCTTGGCGGTTCCCGCATCGATCGCGGCGGGCAGCTCGATTCGATCCTCGCGCCGGCCCGCACCGGGCCGCCGCACACTCTGCAAACCTATCTGGTACTCCCGCGCCGGATCGTAGTGCGACAGCGTGACCTGTCGCGGCACGCTTTCGAGCGCAGCGACCGCGCGGTGGGGCTTGCCGCTCGAAGCGCCCACGCTGCGCGTCTCGCCATTGGCGACCTCGCGCTCGGGCGCGGTCCCTGCGCGCATCGCCACCGTGCCGCCGATCGGCGCGAACCACGCACCCCCGGCCTGGGCCAGCGTGTCGAGCACGCTGCCGACGCTGTCGCCATACGCCGCAAAGCCGGCGAGTAGCTGGACCGCCTCTGCCGCGGCCACGCTCCCCTCCGAAAGCGCCGCGGCGATCGCGCCGACCGACACTGGCGCGGCATCGCCGATCACTTCGAAGGTCAGCGAGGGAATGCGATTGCCATAATCGGTAAGCTGGAGCGTCTCGAACACCGCATAGGCGATCCCGCGATGCGCCGAGGCGAACCCCACCCCCTCGGCCGCGGCGATCAGCGGATCGACCGGCTGGTCCTCGCCCCCCAGATGCAGCCGAAACCCCGTCGAGACCTTGAAGTCGCCGCCGCTGCCGCGCAGCAGGTTGCCATCCGCCCAGATCCGCCCGACCCCGACGATCGGCCGCCCCGACAGCGCCACCGCGAACGACGCCGCATAGCTGTAACGCGTCACGCTCGGCTGGCCCTTGCCGCTGCTGCTCTTCGATCGGCTCTCGATCAGATCGGTCGACCAGATCACGCACCCGCCGACGCGCATCGTGCCGAACACCTTCTGCAGCGGCGTGCCGTAATTCGACGTCTGCAGGTGCAGCGACGCAAGCCGCGGCCCCTCCACGCCCTTGGGCCGCATCAGCACGTCGCGATCGACCACGCCGCCGAGCGCCGCACCGAGCACCGCCCCGATCGGCCCGCCGAGCGCGCGGCCCACCACCGAAAGCACCAACGTCGCCATTTCAGTCTCCTGTCACGCGCCAGCAGCCGAGCATCGGCCACGGCGCCGCCCCCGGCCGCGCGACGACGCGCCGCAGCACCGCATCGGCATGGATCAGTCCGCCAGCCACCAGCACCGCCAGATGGAATTGCGCCGGCCCCGCCGCGAACAGCGCGATATCCCCCGGCGCCGGGTCGCCCACGCGCGCCAGCCCGCTCGCGTCGAAGCGCGCGATCAGTGTAGCGGCGTCGCCGCCCCGTAGCGCGTAATCTCCCGGAATGGCGCCGTCGAACCCACCCGCCCGCGCCGCGAGCGCCGCCACCCCAACGCAGTCGAGCCCATGTGCGGGAACACGCCCCTGTAACCGAAACCCGACCCCGATCAGCGCCTCCGCCGCCGCGACGACGGCCGCCCCGCGCGTCATGCCCCGGGGTAGCGCGTCAGCAAGTCGATCCCCGGCAGGAACGGCTCGCCGCGGAAGTTGACGGCATTGGCAAAGCGCCCGGCACAGGTCGCCAAGCTCTTGTCGCACCCCTCGATCAGCTCGACCAAATCCCCCGCCGCCACCGGCAGCGCGGGGTCGATCCGCAGCGTGACGCTGCTCCCGGCGGACACCGCAATCGCCCCCTCGAGCCCCGAATTCTCCCCGCCGATCCAGCGCAGCAGCCCCCCGCCATACGCGTTGGCGACCGGCTCGGCGGCGTCGAGCGTCACCACCCGTTCGTGCCACGCCGCCACCCGCGCATAGCGCCGCCGCCCCGCCATTGCGACGCGACAGCGCGCGTCGCCGAGTTCGGCACGACATTCGGGCGAGGTCACTCGACCACGGGCCGGTCGAGCGCCGCGGTCGCACCGCGCAATTCGGCGGTGAAGCCATGCGCGTCGCTCTCGACCGCACCGATCGTCCCCTCGCCGAGCGGCACGCGACGCCCGTCCGCCCCGCTCCAGTCGACCGCGAACAGCTGCACGCGCGCGCCATCCCACCGCCCGGCGAGCAAATCACGCGCGCCGATCGCCGCACTGGTCAGCGCGCCGGTAATGTCCATCGTATCGGCATCGAGCCCGTCGCTGCGCTTGATCGCCGAGGGCGTCATCCCCGGCGCGGCGGCATGGACGAGCCCGTCGATCGCGAGATCGCGGTCATGATCGGTCAGCCCGATCGCCACGCCATCGCGCCGCTCGATCCGCCAGCACAAGGCGAGCGTGGTGAGGGGGCCGGTGAGCAAGGACATGAAGTGTCTCCCTGAAATCTCTCTCCCTGTGGGAGCATCGGGTCGGTCATGCCCCCGGCATGACCTAAACAGCGCGGGGCGCTGTTTACCCGATGCTGGTGGCCGAGCGCAGCGCGGTGGGGTGAGGGCAGTCCACGCCGGGAAGGCCCCACACACGGGCACTGCACGCTACTCCCGCACCTCGATCAGCGGCACGCTCGTCGTCGCGCCCGCCAGGAACGTCGTCCGAGTGACGCTCAGCGTATCCTCGGCAAAGCGCACCGCCACATCGAACAAAAACCCCGCGCGCACCGCCACCCCCACGCCCGGCGCCGCATCGAGCACGACATAGCCCCCCGCCGCGAGCGTGAACCGCGTCGTCTCGACCCCGTCGACCGCAACGCGCACGCTCCCCGCGACCGGCCGCGTGATCCGCCGCACCGCGTCGCCATAGTGTTTGACGAGTGCGAAGCTGACCGTGACGCCGTCGCCCGCCCCCAGCAGCTGATCGCCCGCCCCAAAGCTCGCCCCAAAACCCGCACCGCCCGAGGAAAAATCGAACGGATCGCGCAAGCGAAACCCGCGCGCCGGCCCCATCCGCGCGCGGAAGAAGGCCAGCAACGTCGCGATATCCGCCTCCGATCGCACCCCCGGCGCGACATCGTAGCGCGTCCGCGCCTCGGCCCAGCTCGCATTGCGCATTTCCTGCCCGCCCGCGCTCGTGACGATCGCAGTCGAGAATTGCGGCGTCACCTCGGCCTCGCGCCCCAGCGCAAGCGGGAACAGCACATCGTCGAACGGCACTACCGCATCCTCCTCGGTCTCGAAATGGACAAACCCGTCACGCAACACTTGCGGCAGGGCCCAGACGAAGGTCGCCGCCACGCCGCGCGCGCGCGCCGCCTCGGCCGCCGCCGCAATCGCGCGCCACTGCGCCCGCTGGTCGCTGCGCAGCACGAAGCCCGCAAAATAATGCGTCTGCGCAACCGCATAGCCGAGCCGCGCCTGCGCCACCGCGACCGCGCGCGCCGTGCCCGCGACATCCCCCGCGGTCACGAAATCATAATCCTCGAGCTGCAGCACATCGAACGCCGGCCAAGCCCAGCCGAGCGGCACGTTGGCGCGCTTCAACTCGGGCGCATCACGCGCCAGCACGCTCGGCAAATAGACCAGCAGATGCGTCTCGACCGCTGGCGCCACCGCCCTCACCGCCGCGACCAGCGCCGCGGTCGAGGCCGCGAGCAACGCCCCAGCGGCATCGAGCAGGTCGCGCTGTGCGACGCGCGTGACGGCGTGGACGTCCGCAATCTCGACCGGATCGCCCAGCGCCGCCCGCGCGCTGGCATCGTACAGACATGGCCGCCCATCGCCGAGTACCCACCACCACGGCTCGCCAACCTGGAATTTGGGCGCGAGCCCCGCCGCGAGCGCGATCTCGATCACCGCCACCGCAACCGCGCGCAGATAGCCCATCGCCCCCGCGCTCGCCGGCGACAGCAGGCACGACGGCGGATCCCATCCGGTCAGCGCGGGCGTGCCATCCCAGGCGCGCTGCTTCCAGTCGCCCCAGCAATGCGCGTCGAACAGTTCATAGCTGATCGACCAGATCACCTGATACCCGAGCGCCTTCGCGCGCACCGCGAAATCGCGCTGCCACGCCGCCGCCGCGACATTGAGCACGCCCCCCGCCAAGCTCACGTAAAAGCCGCCCGAACTGGCCTCGACCCGCAGGAAGTGGCTCATCCCGAGATAGTGGACGATGCTTCCGCGATAGCCGAGCAGCAGCGCATTCCGCAGCAACCGCTCGGGCGTGAGATTATAGCTGTCGTCATACCCGCTCGCGATCTGCAGCCCGTGTTCGGGCACCACGACATCGCCGATCGCGATCACCGCACCCGCTCCCTCGCAGCGAAGCGCGCTCAGCTCGACCCACGACTCAACCGGCGCGGGCAGCGCAGCACTGCCCCGCTCGACGAACCCCGGCGGCACCAACGAAACGAACATCCGGTCGACATCGCCCGCCCACACCGGATCGGCGTCATCGGGCAGCCGATAGCCGCCGTCGAGCGTAGCGAAATCGAGCGTGATCGTCGCATCCTCGGGCGTGCCGCTCGCATAATTCCACAGCCGCACATACCAGGCGCGCGCCGCGCCGCTCGCATCGCGCCCTTCGATCGTCAGCACCGGACCGTTGACGTGATCGAGCGCCACCACCCCGCTCGCACGCCAGCGGAACGACAGCCGACAGCCGCGGAAATCGCGCGCCGTCGCATAGCGCAGCAGCGGGTGATCGTGGCTATCCTCGGCCTCCCAGATCAGCCCCGCCAGGTCCCCCGCGGTGTAGAACACCGCATCCACCCGGAGCGCGTCGTGACCGATGGTGGTGACGGCGGCCATCATCGGCCGCGGAAAATTGACTGTCCAGAAGCGCGGATCGAAGCGTGTCACCACGCTCTCGCTCTGGATCGTGCGGTCCTGTGCAAGCCAGAATGGCATATGTGCTCCAATCTCCCTCTCCCATCGGGAGAGGGAATTACGAAAGCGCCGCCTTCACCGCGCGCGCCACCTGCCGGCTCGACGCGGCGAGCGCTTGCGGCGCATCGCTCCCGCCCTGCACCGTGATCGACACGCGCACATCGCGCGGCCCACCCGCGCCGCCGCTTGCGACGATGCTCCCGCTCGTCGTGGGCACGAACAGTTCGGGCCCCCGCTCGCCGACGATGTAGGGCCGCGCCGGCGACACCGGCCCGCCCGTCGCACGCCCGGGCGATCCGCCGATCAGCCCGCCGAGCACGCCCAGCAGACTGTCGCCCCCACCTCCACCGCCGCCGAGCAAGGCGCTCAACCCGCTCCGCACCGCCGCCGCGGCGATGTCGCCCAGCACCGACAGCGCGACCTTGCGCAGATCCTCGAAGCCGAGGCTCCCGCCCGCCAAAGCCTTGGCCAGCGTCGTTTCGATCGCGCGCCCGGCGCGGTCGACCCCACTCGCCAGCGGCCCGTCGAGGCTCGCGCGCATCGCATCGACATCGCGCGCAAAGCCCGCCGTATCGGCGCGCACGCCGACCACGAGCCGTTCGATTTCATCGTCCATCGGGAAACGCCTCCTGCAATCGCGCGCGCGTCGCCGCATCGGGCGGATCGACCGCCGCAGCCTCGCCGCGCAACACCGCGACGACGACCGCCAGCTCGGCGGGCGTCGCGCGCCAGAAACGGTCGGGGCTCCACCCCAGCACCGCACCCGCCAGCCCCGCGAGTCGCGCCGCGGCATCGGCGAAGCACGCCATCACCGCCCCGCCAGGATCTGGCCGAGCAGCACGCGCAGCACCGGCGTCGCCGCGGCGAGCCCCTGCTCGACCAGCGCCTCGCCGAACTGCGCGCGCGTGATCGCGGCGGGCGTCTCCCCCCGGCAATGCCAGAACAAAGCGACCAGCTCGCCAAGCGACAAGGCCCCCGCCGCCGCGCGCTCGACCAGCGCGAACAGCGGCCCGATCTCGCCCTCGGCAGCGACCAGTGCCGCAAAGCTCGGCCGCAGCACGATCGTCTCGCCCGCGATCCGCACCTCCGCCTCGCCGCGCACCGGGTTCGCGGGCGCGCTCATGCCGCCACCACCGCGCCCGAGCTCTCGAGGCTCAGCGTGTACGACCGCTCGCCATTGTAATCCCCGGCATAATCGAGCCGCGTGACGAGGAACTTGCCCGACAGCGTCTCGCCGCTCTCGAAGCTCAGCCGATAGTCGTCGATCGCCCCCGCCAGGGCATTACCCTTGATCCGCAACTCGGCCGCCGAACCGGTAAAGATCCCCGCCCCCGACACGCTGACGCTGCGCACCCC
>NZ_JASJVC010000080.1:0-15286 GCF_035019905.1 Sphingomonas sp. 10B4
GGGTGGTGCGGGTCTATCCGCGGGCGTTCTCGGCGGGGCTGACGCGGGGGGTCGGGCGCGGGGTCGGCTGAGCCCGCGCCGTCGTGCTGCGTCAGACCAGGCGCAGCACGACCTTGCCGCGCGGATGCGCGTCCTGGGCAAAGGCGTGCGCCGCGCGCACGTCCTCGAGCGGAAAGGTCTTCGCCACCGTCACCTCGAGCGCGCCCGACGCGAGCAAGTCGGCGACCTGGCCGAGCGTGGCGGCATCCGGCTCGGCATGCCAGCGCGGCATGATGCGCACCTTGTGCTCGGCCGCCTTGGCCGTGTCGGGATCGAGCGTCGAGACGAGGATGCCGCCTTCGCGGATGACGCCGAACGAACGCGCCTGCGTCTCGCCGCCTTGCGTATCGAACACCATGTCGAGATCGGTCGCGATATCCTCGAACCGCGCGTTCTTGTAATCGATCACCGTATCGGCGCCGAGGCTGCGGACGAAATCGAGGTCGTGCTCGGATGCGGTCGCGAACACCGTCGCGCCTTTCCAGCGCGCGAGCTGCACCGCCATGTGGCCGACCCCGCCTGCGCCGCCATGGATCAGCACGCGCTGCCCGGCGGTCAGCCCGCCATGATCGAACAGCCCCTGCCATGCGGTCATCACCGCAAGCGCCGATCCGGCGGCAGCGTCGAAGTCGATCGCGTCCGGCATCGCGACGAGCTCGCTCGTCTTGACGCAGACGAAGTCGCTCTGCGCACCGCGATCCTGCCCGATAAAGGCGAAGACGCGGTCGCCGACGCTCCAGTCCGAATCCGCGACTTGCGCGATCGTGCCCGCCAGATCGCGCCCGAGCACGATCGGCAGCGCATCCTCGCCGACCGGCGGATATTTACCCTCGGCGGTCTTCCAGTCGACCGGATTGACGCTCGCCGAATAAACGCGGACGAGCACTTCGTCGGCCGCCGGATAGGGCGTGTCGATCGCGCCGACCTCGATCACCTCGGGGCCGCCGAAATGGGTGATGCGCACCGCGCGGTTTGCGGTTGCGGGCGTCGTGCTATCGAGGTCGGGCATGCGGGAACTCCTTCGCGCCGACAAACGCGCCGCCGTCCAGTGCGATCCCCCACCCCGTCAGGCGCCTAGCGTTGCAGCGCCTCGATCGCGTCGCACAGGATCGAGATATGATCGTGCCAGGTCGGCGGATTCCAGCCGCGCATCCGCTCGCGCTGCGCATGATGCATCGGCCCGGCACGCGCATGATCGAGGATCGCCGCCTCCCAACCGAGCCCATCGAGCGGATCGAGGAAATCCGGCGCGGCGCCACCGGCCTCGTGGAGCGCGGGCAGATCGCTGCAGATCACCGGCGTGCCGACCGACAGCGCTTCGGCCACCGGCATGCCATAGCCTTCGGCGAACGACGGCAGCACAAGCGCGCGCGCACCACGCAGCAGCGCATGCATCCGCTCGTCCGAACAGCCGTTGAGCTCCTCGACATGGCCTTTGAGCCCGGGGCAGCGCTCGAGCATGTCGACGACTTGCTCATTCTCCCAGCCGCGACGCCCGACGATGATCAGCCGCGGGATCGCCGCCGGATCCATCTGCTGCGCCATCGCGCGCCACAGGTTGAGCAACAGCAAATGGTTCTTGCGCGGCTCGATCGTGCCGAGACACAGGAAATACGGCCGTTCCGCCGCCGCGCTCGGCAGCGGCGCGACGTGCGGGATCTCCTCGGTGCCGAGCAGCGCCACGCGCACGTCGACCGAGCGCCAAGCCGCCAAGAGGAACGGCTTGAGCGATTTGGCGGTCGATACCGAATTCACGATCACACTGTCGGCAAAGCGCGTGATCGTGTCGACGCGTTGCTGATGCAGCCGCGCCCCGTCGGGTCGGGCATATTCGGGATATTCGATCGGGATGAGATCATGCACGAAGCACAGGAAGCGCGCCTGTTCGTGCGCGAGGATCCGTTTCACCAGATCGGGCTTGGTCAGATGGTGCGGCGACGATTGGACGTAGACACTGTTTGGGCCGGGCCGCGGCCGCGTCGGCAGCAGGTTGAGCAGCGTCGGCATCACTTCGGCGATCGGCCGCGGCCCGCCCTTGCCGCGCGCGCTCGCCCAGCGCGCCTCGGTCGCGTCGAGAAACGCTAGCGTTCGCGCGCGCGAAAGACGGCCGTAATTGCCGAACGGATGCACCGCGGCAAAGCCCAAGCGCTCGCCGAGCCGCGCCTGCAACCCGCGCGCATACGCCATCTCGACGCGATCGACGCCCGACGGAGTCTGGTGCCGCGCGCGCGACAGCAAGCGCGAGACGTCGAGGATGACCTCGCCCGCGCTCATAGCCACCCCATCGTCAAACGTCCCTGCACTTGCTTCAACTTTGTTACCCAGGCCAATCTGTTCGTCGCATTGCCGCTCGCCATGCGCGCGATCAGCACCTCGGGCGGACAGGGCAATCCCGTAACCGGATCGAGATAGCGCGGGTAGACAATCAACACTGCGGCAACGAGTTCCGCCAGCCCCAATCGCCGCCCCCGGCGATCGGGGATCGGCGCGAGATCGCGCGTCAGGCCCCAGCCGGCGTAGAACGGCACGCCGTGGCAGGTGACCGCCCGCCCGCGCAGCAGCGCTTCGAACCCAGTGAGCGAGGTCAGCACATGGACGGCATCGACCAGATCGAGCAGCCGCGCCATCGTCCCGCCGCGCACGATGCGGTCGGCGTGCGCCAGGGCGTCGTCATCGCGCACCGCGCCCTTGCGATGCCCGGCATCGACATCGGGGTGCGTACGGAACCAGATCTCGGCATCGGGCTCGAGCACGCGCGCACGGCGCAGCACCTCGAGATTGCTCGTCAGCCCCGCCCCGCCGAGCAGCACCGACTGGTCGTCCTCGACTTGCCCCGCGACGAGCACCAGCCGCTTGCCGGCGACGCGTTCGGGAAAGCTGTGCGCTGCATCGCCGCCATATTTGCTGATCCCGGCGGCCAGGATCGTCGCGCTCAACCGCTGCGCGCGCTCGAGCAAGGCGGGCGGGAATTCTCCCTCGGCCAGCAGCACCTCGAGATCGCTCGCGCGCGTCGGGTCGTAATGGATGCCGCGCCGGTCGATCGAGATCGACGACGGGGGCACGAGATTGCTGCCGAGCCCGACCGAACGCACGAAGCCATCCTCGACACGGACCAGCGCGACGCCCCGCGCCGCAGCGGCCGCCGCCAACCCGGCCGAAACGCGCGACGGCCACACCGCAATCGCGCCGCCCATCCGCGCGGCATGCGCGATCGCGCGCTGCTCCGACCAGAAGAAGCGCAACGGGTGCGCGGGCGTCCACAGGAAGCGCGCGATCTCGTGCCGCTTCCACCAGCTGAAGCCGCACGCCGCGACGAGCCCGTGATTTGCCGCAAAACTCTGCCGCAGGTCGCCGAGCCACGCGATCATTGCGCCGCTGTCGGCGGTCTGGCCGGTGAACGGGTCGAGACAGGCGGTCTGCGCGAGGTCGCTCGCGATGCGCGCTTCGAGCGTGGCGGCATCGTCGCCGGGCTCGCCGAACCGACCGGCCGAGAGCAAATGTACCACGCAACCAGCTATCGTCGCGAGCGCGACCCATTCGTCGTCACCGTGTGCGACAAGCGTTGTGGCCCTCTCGAGTACCGACCACGGGTCGATTTCAGCCGCGACGATCCGCGCGGCTTCGATGCGAACCTGCACAGTTGCGTCGCGCGCCAATGGCGCGGGCATCGACCATAAAGCCGCTTGCGCGAGCGCCGCAGGTACGCTGTCGATATCTTCGCGCGTCCGCAGACGCACGATAGTCGGCGCGCCCTGTACCGCGCTCGCCGGCGCCCAAAACGCTCCGCCGACGCGCGCCGCACGGATCGCAGCGAACAGCGATACGATCGTTTCGGGCGCGAGCACGCGCTCGCTGAGCGTGCTCGTCGTGTCGATGACGGCAGCAGCAGCGCCCGGAAATGCCGGAAAACGAAGCAAGGGAAGGCGCATCGCGTGGCTCTCCAGCAATCCCCCTGGCGATGCAAGGGCTTGTGCGACCGGGCGAAAGCTTACGGCCGACGGTTCCAATCGCCCAATCGCAGCCCGCCCGCGTCGCGAACGATCGTACCGAAGGCGCCCGTCCGCAGCTTGAGCGTCGGCAACGAAGCCGCCTGTTCGTGCAGTCCTGCGTCCGAGAGCAAGGCGAACCGCGCGGCGCCGTTGCTCGTGACGAGGAGGATGTTGCCCGATCCCGCCGCCCAGAGCGCCTTCCACCCGGCGACGCGCTGCGCAGGGTCGACGGTCCAGCCATCGGGGGCGCGCGCGGCATGATCCCACGCCTCGATCGCCGCCGCGCCGATCCGCGCGAGCACGGCGCTTTCGGGCACGTCCTCATCGGGCCCATGGTCGATTTCGGTGAGCCAGTCGGCGGTCTCGACCGGCGGCGCGGCGGCTTGCGCGGCGAGGATCAGCGCGAGCGTCTCGCGACTGCGCGCAAGCGGCGCGGTGAGCGCGCGATCGAAGCGCTGCCCGCCAGCCGCAAAGGCGGCGCCCAACGCCTGCGCTTGCGCCCGCCCGCTCGCGACCAGCGGCAAGTCGGTCCGCGCGCCGATCCGCCGCGGCGCGACGCCCGGCTCGAACGTGTCGCCGTGGCGGACGATCGTGACCCTCAGCGCCATGCGTGCTCGGGCTCGCCGAACTGCGCGATCAGCCGCTCGGCCAGCGCGACGTCTGCCGGGGTGTCGATCCCCGACATGGCATGGCGCGGCGGCGCGACCGTGACGGTCCGGATCTCGACCCCCGATTCGAGGAAGCGCAATTGCTCGAGCCCCTCGAGCTGCTCGTACGGCGTCGGCGGGGTTTCCTCGAATTCGCGCAACGCCGCGAAGCGATAGGCGTACAGGCCGATATGGCGAAACAATGGCGACAGCGCGCTCGCTTCGCGCAGCTGCGCCTCGTTGCGCATCGCCGGAAGGATGGTCTTGGAAAACCACAATGCGCGGCCCTCGCTATCGCGCACGCATGTCGTACCGCTGAACGGCGATGTCTGCTTGTGTGCGCGCATCGCATCGAGCGCATCCCAGTCGAGCTGCACCACCGGCGTCGCGACCGCGCTGCTCGAGTCGCGCAAGGCACCGATCAGCGCGGCGATCATCGCCGGATCGACGAACGGCGCATCGCCCTGCAAATTGACGACGATCTCGGGCGCGCGATCGTGCGCCGCCGCCCAGGCCCGCCCCGACCCCGACGTGATCGCACTTTGGGTCAGCACCGCGTCGCAGCCGAGCGCGTGCGCGTGATCGAGGATACGGGCATCGTCGGTCGCCACGACGATCTCGGCGTTGCCCGCCCGCCGCGCGCCCTCGCGAGCGACGGCGACGACGCGCGACAACAGCGTTTTCCCGGCGATCTCGACCAGCGGCTTGCCCGGCAACCGCGTCGAGCCATAGCGCGCTGGAATTACGATCAGGTCGGGCATTGCAGCGTTAGGCAACGCCCGCGCGCAGAATGTCGTGCAAGTGGATCAGCCCGACGAGCTTTTCGCCACTGACGACGAACAACACCGACACCGCCTTTTCATTGAGGATCCGCAGCGCGTCCGAGGCAAGGATCTCAGGTCCGACGGTAATCGGCTTGAGCGTCATATGGTCGCGAATATCGGCATGCATGTGATCGCCGCTGACCGCGCGGCGCAAATCGCCATCGGTGAAGACGCCGAGCAGTCGCCCACCCTCGTCGACCACCGCGGTGCAGCCGCAGCGCTTGCGGCTCATCTCGATCGTCGCCTCGATCAAGCTCGCGCCGACCTTGACCACGGGGATGTCGTCACCCTTTGCCATCAACTGCGCCGCGGTCGCGAGACGCGCGCCAAGACGGCCGCCCGGGTGGAAAGCGAGGAAGTCCGAGCGCGTGAAGCCGCGCCGCTCGATCAACGCGACCGCCAATGCGTCACCGAGCACGACTTGCACCGTGGTCGACGACGTCGGCGCGAGTTCGTTGGGGCACGCCTCGCGCACTTGCGGCAAGGTGAGGCAGAGATCGGCAGCGCGTCCGGCGGTGCTCTCGGCAAACGCGGTCGCGACGATCAGGCGGATGCCGAATCGGCGGCAATAGGCGATGATATCGCCAAGCTCGGTGGTCTCGCCCGACCAGCTGAGCGCGAACACGATGTCCTCACGCCCGATCATGCCGAGATCGCCATGGCTCGCTTCGCTGGGATGGAGGAACAGCGAGGGCGTCCCGGTCGACCGCATCGTCGCGGCGATCTTGCGCGCGACGATCCCGCTCTTTCCCATGCCGGTTACGACGAGTCGCCCCGTATTTGCGGCGATCGTATCGACCGCCTCGAGGAATCGGTCGCGCAACGGGAATTCGTTGAGCGCGAGCGACAGCGCCTGAAGCGCCGCCATCTGGATTCGCGTAGTGCGCAGTGCCGAGAGCAAACCAGGATGTTGCGAGCTGCTAGGCGCGATCGCTTTCATAAAATCCCCTTCTGCCATGCCTTTACGGCCGGCATGGATGCCATGGCCCGGTATCCAATTGACTTCCACCGCTGCTCGAGCGCAGGTCGCTATATACGCGCTCCCTTACGCAAAAAGCCATAGGGGCAAAACCATCAGAGAAAGCGTGACCATGCAGCTGTGCGGACAAGCGGTCGGCCCGGACCACCAGATTTTCTTCATCGCAGGGCCGTGCGTCATCGAAAGCGAGGCCCAGTCGCTGGCGATCGCGACCCAGCTTCGCGCGATCGCCGACCGGCTCGGCGTGCTGCTGATCTACAAGAGCTCGTTCGACAAGGCGAACCGCAGCTCGGGCACGTCGTTCCGCGGCCCGGGGATCGAAGAAGGCTTGCGCATCCTCGAGAAAGTGCGCGCCGAAACCGGGCTTCCGGTGCTGACCGACGTCCATACCGAGGACCAGGTGAAGATGGTGGCCGAGGTCGTCGACGTCCTCCAGACGCCCGCCTTCCTCGCGCGGCAAACCGATTTCATCTCGGCGGTTGCCGCTTGCGGTAAGCCGGTCAACATCAAGAAGGCGCAGTTCATGGCGCCAGGCGACATGACGCACGTCGTCGCCAAGGCGCGGGCCGCCGCGACGAGCGCCGGCGTTTCGGACGGCAACATCATGGTGTGCGAGCGCGGCGCGAGCTTTGGCTACAACAACCTCGTCTCGGACATGCGCAGCCTGGCGATCATGCAGGGTACCGGCTGCCCGGTGGTGTTCGACGCGACGCACTCGGTCCAGCTGCCGGGCGGGCAAGGCGACCGCTCGGGTGGTCAGCGCGAGTTCGTTCCCGTCCTCGCGCGCGCGGCCGTCGCGGCGGGGGTGGCGGGGCTGTTCCTCGAGACGCATCCGGATCCCGAGAACGCGCTGTCCGACGGGCCCAACAGCTGGCCGCTCGACCAGCTCGAGCCGCTGCTGGAGCGGCTGATGGCGATTGATGCGGTGGTGAAGGGGTAGGGCAAAGCGTTGCGCGGGCAGGAAAGACGCGCGCTGTCGTCTCCAGCGTGGATCGCCTCCTATCCCGCAACGACCAAGTACGGCGACCATCGCTCCGACTTCCGAAGCGAAAATAAGCGTCAGCGTCTTCCAAATATGGAAAGACCTTACGAGATCCAGGCTTTGGGACGCACAGGTTCGGACCTCTGACATTGCAGACCGAACCGCTTGGCGCTAGTTGAGATATGGCAACCCGCTGATCCGGGAGTTCTATGGTGGAGAACGCCGCAGCGCGGCAGTAAAGGCAAGCCCGAGCGCAAGTCCAAAGACGCTGAACCTGATTAGGAAGTCCCCATTCCGATTTTTCCCGCCAGTCCCAGCTCGTGCACCAAATCCACATTGGTTAGCATGCGCGACGTTGTGTACCCGCTCGTCGGATTCTATTTACGATTTTAACTACAGGCGGTTTTGAAAAAGTTTGGAAATTTTGCCTATCTTTTTCTTATTGTGTCACGATGATGTCTTGGATTTTTTATGAAAAATGAACCAATCATACCAGAGGATGGGTTAGTTTCCACCAGCCATTCTACGGACGCTGCAACTATAAACTGGTTCCATTCTTTTCAGCTCCCAGATGGTCGGTCCATCGAGGGCGTTAAATCGCTCGATATTTTACTCTCCGAGGCCGACATTTTTTTTGGCGATGATCTATGCGGCAAAACGGTGCTGGATGTTGGAGCATGGGACGGCTTTTTCTCGTTCGAGGCAGAGCGCCGTGGTGCAGCAAGAGTGCTTGCTACCGACCATTTTTGTTGGTCAGGCAGCGGCTGGGGAACCCGCCAAGGCTTCGACTTCATCCATCACAACCTAAACTCGGGCGTGGAGAGCCTAGATGTCGATGTCTTGGCGCTCGATCCACAGGTTCTCGGACAGTTCGACTTGGTGCTTTTGCTCGGTGTCCTCTACCACGTCAAAGATCCTTACGGATGCCTTGAGGCGGCCGCCCGGATGTGCGCGGATCACCTAGTTATCGAGACGGTGACGGCGCTTGCGTCGGAAACATTGCCGGCAATGCGTCTCTACAAGCCGGGAGAACTTGGTGGCGATCCAACCAACTTCTGGGCGCCCAATGTTCCGGCGCTCGAACTCATGTTGAGCAATTTCGGCTTCACGCGGATCGAAGTTAGCCCGTCGCCGGTCAGCCGATCTCATCCTTTGAATCAGGGCGCCGGGGGATTCTTGCGCCCCAAGGTCAAGAAGGACGCGTCTCACCGGACAATCATCCACGCTTGGCGTTAGCGCATCTTCGCCATAACGATACGCCGGTCAAAGCCCTGAACCTACCTGAAACCGAATCGCGGAGACGGCTTGCGCAGCGCAACAAGGTGCCGATCTCAAGCTGCGCGCCGTTGATCCGTTGTGATCGCAGTACGGGGCTAGCCGATATGCTAATGGAAGTACGATGCATGGCTCAACGGCTCATATCGACCAGATCGAGCACGACGTCCGGCGTATCAGTCGCAACTGGCAACGACTCCGCGTTTTGCGCGACGATAATGTAGCCGGTGATTGATTTAGGAGATCCCCGAGGACGAATCGCTC
Source organism: Sphingomonas sp. 10B4 (assembly GCF_035019905.1). Classification (NCBI taxonomy): domain Bacteria; kingdom Pseudomonadati; phylum Pseudomonadota; class Alphaproteobacteria; order Sphingomonadales; family Sphingomonadaceae; genus Sphingomonas; species Sphingomonas sp. 10B4. The sequence goes on from NZ_JASJVC010000080.1 coordinate 9,000, forward strand.
GCGGAGATGCGGAACGGAACTTGAGCCTCAGGCGCGCGCCACATAGCTCGACAGACAAAAGGAGCCGAGAATGAAATGGTGTCGCTTATCAACCTTAGTTGCCGTCGTTTTCGGGTCGCCGACGATTGCTGCTTCGCGCGATTTTCGGCAGATCACCCAGCCAGCATCCTCCGCAAATGACACCTGTCCCGCAGATCAATCCCCCGGCACATCCTGCCCGGCAGACGGCGCTACCGCCGCAGATAGATTTTCCTATAACGATGGCGCTCGGGGGGCGCGGGTACGGTCCGTTATCGCCAAGCTGGCGGACACGACCGACGTACAGGATTTCGCCGGCTGCGACGCCACCGGGGTCGTCGATAGTACACAATGCTTTCAGAATGCGCTCAGCAAATTCTCTGGCGGTGGTGGCACGCTGCGATTTAAGGGCGCCTATCGCATCGCATCGAGCATAACGATCCCGGCCGGCGTATCTTTAAAGGGGGCGTGCGATACGCCCGGGACGCTGGGGAACAATTCAAGCCCTTCTTACGACCTCTATCGATGTGGGGTATTACGCCTCGCGAACACCGCAACGATCGCCCTTTCGAGCGGGGCGAGCATATCGAGTACGATCATCTACCGTTCTGGGATGCCTTTCCCATCGACTGACAGCAGTGCCTATGCAGGCACCGCCGTCACAACGGCTAGCGACGATACCAGTTTGTCGCACATCATGATCATCGGCTTCAAAAAAGGTTTTGTCTGCGCCTCATGCCAGCGCCCGCGGATCGAATATATGTATGCCGACAACATCAACAATATCGACATTAGTAACTCGAAGGACATTCCCTGGATCAGTCACCTTCATGCATGGCCGTTTGGTACAATTGGCAGTCGCGGCGGAACAAGCATGAACAACGGCCGAATGGGGGACTGCATCTATCTACATGATACAGTAGATTGGGCCCACATAAGCGACAGCTTTTGCTATGGATATTTGCGCGGCATACATTTGAATAACGTAAATTCCACGAGCATAATTGGCTTCGGCGTCGACAACCTTTTCGACACCAAGCCCATCATGCGCGGGTCCGTCGGACTCTATATCGAAGGAAACGCAGCGGATACGCGAGTATATGGTTTGCAGGCCGCGGCCCAAGGAAGAGCAGGTGTCGAAGTGGATGCTTCAGCCGGCGTTACATTGCTTGACAGTACGACGATATGGGGCGGCACGGATTACGGCATCCTCATATCCAACGGTGACACGGTGGTAAGAGGCGGCCTGATCGGAACGACGTCCCCGATCCGAAATGGCGTATTTGTAGCATCGCCCAGCGCCCGGGTCACGGTTAGCGGCGTTCGTTTCGGTGATCTCCCTGGCGCGGCGGTTGATACGAATTCTGCGAATTCGACGATATTTCTCAGCGACAACGACTTCGGCCGATCAGGTCGTGCCGTCGGCACTTCGCACATGACGGTTCAGTCGATCTCCGCCTCACCGGCACTGGCGCTACCGACCACGGGAAACGTTTTCACCGTCACCGGAGAAACGCCGATCTCGTCGATCCGCAATGGCTGGGCCGGACGCTGTGTATCCCTTATCTTCACCGGCCCCCTTACGCTTACCAATCATACTGCCAATGGGCCGGATTCGCTCCACCTAGCCGGCAATCGCGATATGCGGACGGCGGCAAACGATACGCTCACCGCCTGCCACAATGGCGCACAATGGTTTGAGACGGCACGGGCCCATTGAGTTCGTGCTACGCCGGGGCCGCGTCCCAAGCCAACCCAAACGAGCGACGGTGCGGCCCGCAATATTGCCGCCCGCACGATCCGCATGGCTCTGCAGCGGAGGCTCGAAAGGGACAGCCACCCCACCGGAGCGGCGGGTGCTACTAGAATTCCCGCGCCCTCTATGGGATGAGGGTGACATCACTAACCCGTAACGTGGCTCGCGCGAGCGGCGAATGCGAAATTTTTGGCGGGGCGGGAAACCCTACGAGCGTCGGCGCATCGCGCACGGTTGATCGTTTGCACCTCCAACCCTTCCAAAAGCGTGTAACCGGAGGAACGACGTGCCCCCTGCAGCCCCGCATACGATAGCTTTCGACCGTCAGTTGGCCACGGGCACAGCGGTTTTGACAGTCGTTTCGAACAACTATCTGCACTTCGCCCGCACGATGCTCAAGAGCGTCCGGCGCGTCCATCCCGACGCCAACCTCTTCTGTGTCATTGTCGACACCGATCTCGATCACGCGGACGCCTTGTCGGAAGAGTTCGAGGTTATCCGGCTTCAGGATTTGGGGCTGCCGCTGGGAGACAGCTTCTTCTTTCAGTACAATGTCCTGGAACTCAATACCGCCGTGAAGCCTTGGGCGCTCGCGTATCTCCTGAACCGGCGCTACGCCAACGTGATCTACATCGATCCCGACATTCGGCTCTACCGCGGGATGAACGAAGTCATCGAGGGCTTGAGCACCGGCGCCGACATTATCGTGACGCCACATCTGCTTGCTCGAATCACCGATCAAAATCGCCCGAGCGAGCTCGATATTCGTCGAGCCGGAACTTATAACTTCGGATTTTGTGCAATCCGCAACAGCGATAATACCGCGAATTTCATCGACTGGTGGCAGAGCAAACTGACGCATGACTGCGTGGTCGCGCTCGAGGATGGTATCTTCGTCGACCAGAGCTGGATCGATCTTGTGCCAGGCCTGTTCGACAACGTTCAAGTACTTCGGCATCCTGGCTACAACGTCGCATATTGGAACATCGCACAACGCGAGGTCCGAGGCGATCGCAATTCCTGGACCGTGAACGGAGCGCCGCTCGTCTTCTTCCATTATAGCGGCCTAGACCCGCTGAACCCGGCGCCGTTCTCCAAGCATCAGGATCGTTTCACGCTCGAGACGCTCGGGCCGGCCAAGCAGTTGGTCAAGGCCTATGCTCAGGAACTGGTGGATAATGGGGTCAGACGCTACGGTACGATTCCCTACGGCTTCGATCTGTTCGACGATGGCACCCGCCTCCCACCCTTCTTCCACAAACTGTATCGAGAAAACGAGACGCTTCGCGAGGCGTTAGGCGACGCGCCCTACGCCAACCCTTCGATCCTCTTGGAAACGGCTCGAACGGTCGAGGGTGAGGAGATCACCTGGGCCATGCTGGCCTTATGGTCCGCCAACACCGATGTCCAAACCGCGTTTCCAATCGATACGGGAGAGGGCGTACGCGCTTGGCGTGCTTGGTTCGCGCATGACGGCGCAAAGCATTTCTCCGAGACGGTGATGCGATACCACCGCGAGTTGATCTCGAACCCAAATATGGCGTCAGCGGCTGGGTCGACAGCAGCCATTACGCGCGCAACCGCATCGCCATCTTCGCATCACAGCGACGACGTAGATCGCATTCGCGCGGTATTCTACGTGATATTGGGACGCTTTCCCGATCCCGGGGCGGTCACCACCTATTCCCGCATTCTGCGCAAGCCAAACGGACGCTTCCGGATGTGGAAGGCCGTCGCCATGTCTCGAGAAAATCGGAGCAAGCTCGGCTGGCGATCGCGTGCATGGGCCGGCCTCCGCATCGCATTGGCAGACAATCTCGCAAACCGTCACGACTGGCCTTCAGGGCGCTCCAGAGGCCCAGCCATGGCTGCGCCCAAATCGCCTGCGCGAAGCGCAAGCGCACCCGGCCAAGCCGCGACGCGAGACTTGCCGGAAGTGGCAAACTTGGCGGAGAAACACTGGTACGATCATCGTATCGACCACTTGCGCAACAAGCTCCCGCCCTATTGGCTCCATGAAGCCGAGCAAGACTCGCACGAGACAGGGTATTGGACGACGGCCAACATTCGGCTCCCGCTTCCTGAGACGCTCGCAGGTCGGACCGTACGAATCGAAGGCAGCTACGACGGTGAGCTGGTGGCACGCCAAACGGGAAAGACGGAAGGCGCGTTCGCGATTTTCCTGCGCGATCGACTGCTCTATCTCGGAAAGTCTGTCGGCATCACCGATTTCACGTTCGCCTTCGCGCTTCCGGAGGCGCTGGGATCGCGCCCCCATCTCACCATCCTTTCTGAGGGGCATTTCATTCCATCCGAGATTGGTCTCTCGGCGGACGATCGCGAACTGGCGCTCAAACTCAAAAAAGTAAGCATCGATCACACAGATATTTTCGACTGTGCGAGGGAAAACCCCGTTCTCATGCTGGGCAAAGACACCGGCACGGTACCGGGCATAAATCTGATCGGCTATATCAAGGCCGAGCTAGGGATAGGCGAGGCGGCCCGATCGCTTGGCGCTGCTGCAAGAAGCGCAGAGATTCCATATTCGGTCATCGACATGGGCTTTCAAACCGCAAGCCGACAGACCGACGGAACCGCGCTGGCGTCGGCTGTCGCCGCAAAGCAGCCGATCGACATTCTCTATGTCAACGCCGACCAGACGCCTTCGACGTTAAACCATTTGCGCAGGATCGACCATGATGCGGCGTTGCGGATTGGCGCCTGGCATTGGGAGCAACCCCTCTTGCCCGAACGATATCTTGGGTCATTCGCCGGACTGAACGAAGTCTGGGTCCCAACGTCGTTCGTTCAGGAGGCGGTCGCCTCGATCGCGCCGATACCCGTCGTGAAGATTCCGAACGCGGTTGAGTTCGAAATCCCTAATAATCCCCGCAGGGCGCGATTCGGCCTCCCGTCGCGCGCGTTTCTCGTTCTCATGATGTACGATTTCCACTCGTATCAATATCGGAAGAACCCCGATGCCGCGATTGCAGCCTTCCGGCTCGCAGCCAAGGGTCACAACGATGCCGTCCTGGTGATCAAGACGCTCAACGCCTCGATTCACCAACAGGAGTACGATGCGTTGAAGCTGTCGATCGCCGATCTCGGCAATGTCGTCTACATCGATCAACCCTTGGCAAGGGCCGAGGTTTACGAACTTCAGGCCTGTTGCGACGCGCTGCTGTCGCTTCATCGCGCCGAAGGGTTTGGCCTCGCGCCGGCCGAACTGATGTTCCTAGGAAAGCCCGTCATTGCAACGGGCTGGTCGGGGAACATGGATTTCATGACACCGATGAATAGCTATCCCGTCAATTATACGCTTGAGCCGCTGACGCGCGCCCACGGTCCGTATCAAGTTGGCCAATTGTGGGCGGAAGCCGATATCGATCATGCGAGCTGGTGTCTCAAACAGGCGATGGAGGGTGGCGAAGCCGTGGCGCGGAAGCGTCAGCTTGCAGCGGCCGATATCCGGGCAAACCATTCGTTCAACGCCGTCGGACAACAAATCCGGGCTCGGCTGAGCTTACTTGCCGATCAACACGACATAGACTGACGGGTGCGCGGAGGCAGTCGCTTCATGGCGGACCGGCAGGGACCGGTTTGCCGCTCAGTCAACCCGGAGGAGGACCGGAGCTGACGTGCCTGACGTGACCCCCGTTTTTTCCTCCAGTTGGAGCTAGAGTTCGATCCAGAAGAAGGGACGGACAGATGAAGCGGAAGCAGTTTTCGGAAGAGCAGATCATCGGCATCCTGAAGAAAGCCGAGGCTGGAGCGGTGGCGACGGATCTGTGCCGACGGCACGGCATGTCGAGCGCGACCTATTACGCGTGGAAGGCCAAGTTTGACGGCCTGGAGGTGTCCGATGCGAAGCGGCTGCGGTCGCTCGAGGAGGAGAACGCGCGGCTCAAGCGGCTGCTGGCGGATACGATGCTGGACAACGCAGGTCTGAAGGACCTGCTGTCAAAAAATGGTGACGCCTGCCGCAAAGCGGGAAGCGGTCGCGCATCTCCAGACGGCGCTGGGGATGAGCGAGCGGCGGGCGTGTGCTGTCGTCGGGGCGGATCGCACGAGCATGCGGTATCGCTCGTGCCGAGGGGATGATGGCGACCTGCGGTCGCGTTTGCGCGAGCTGGCGCAGCAGCGTCGGCGGTTCGGCTATCGGCGGCTACATATCCTGCTGCGCCGGGGTGGCATCACGATCAACCGCAAGAAGACCCAGCGGCTCTAGCGCGAGGAAGGTCTGACGGTGCGTCGCCCGAAGGGACGAAAGCGCGCCGTCGGCGCACGAGCGCCGGTCCCGGTGCTGGCGCTGTCCAACCAGCGCTGGAGCCTGGACTTCGTGCACGATCAAATGGCCACGGGGCGCCGGTTCCGCATCCTCAACATCGGCGACGACGTGACGCGCGAGTGCCTGCGGGCGGTGCTCGACACGCCGTTAGCCCGGATTATTCATGAGTCTTCGTACCAGGGCTTTGCCGACCCGGCTTTGCGGTTTGACGACCGCGGCGGGCGG
>NZ_JASJVC010000081.1:0-15201 GCF_035019905.1 Sphingomonas sp. 10B4
CCCCCCCCGCGCCACACGGCGCCAAATCCCCCCAACCCCTTTTAGCCCCACCTTGAGCGTCCGCGCCCTGCCCCCCAACCGCTTGGCGGGCGCGCGGCGGCGCCCCCCCGACTCTTCTTCGATGCGCGCGTCTTTGCGGGCGCGCGGGCAGCGCGTCAACCGCCCCGAACGCGCGTCGAGTGGGGCGGCGTGCGCACGAACCCGCCTTGTTCGGGCGGTGCGCCATGCTATCTCACTCGGAATGGCAGACACCTCCACCGTTTCGACCCTCGACCGCATCGACCGCGCGCTGGAGCGCATCGAAGCCGCCGCCGCCGCCCGCACCGCCAGCACCGCCGCCCTCCAGAAGCGCCACGAAAAGCTGCGCGCGCGCATGGCCGAAGCCGTCTCGGCGCTCGACGCCGTGATCGCACGCGAGAGCGAAGCCTGATGGCCGACGTCACGCTCGAGATCGGCGATCGTCGCCACGTCGTCTCCTCGCCCGACGGGCAGGAGGACCAGTTGCGCCGGCTCGCCGCGATGCTCGACGCGCACTGGCCGATGGCGGTGCGCGCCTCGGGCGGGCTCAGCGGCGAGCGCACGATGATGTTCGTCGCGCTGATGCTCGCCGACTCGCTCGAGGAGGCCAATCGCCGCCCGGCCGAGATCAAGGACGAGGTGCTGCTCACCACGATCGCCGAGCGGCTCGAATCGCTTGCCAACTCCCTTGAGCAATAGCGGCACAGCGCCTATATCCATCGGTGGCGGGCACTGCCCGGTACGAGCCTTTATTATCCCTGAGGCTATTCATCATCCAAGGGGGTTGTCCCTGCTAGGGTCTTGGCCCGAAGCACATGATCCCCACCTGACGTACCGCGCGTCAGAGGATAACCCGGCACACGGCCACGGCGGTCCCGCCACCGCTTCCCCCCCCTTGCGACGCCTCCGTCGCCCCGGCGAAGGCCGTGGCCGGCCAGCTGTGCGCGCATGGCCAGCCTCAGGCGCCCGACATAGCGGCCCCGGCCTACGCCGGGGCGACGGGTGGTGATCGACAAGCGGGGCCTGCGCGCGCGCATCCGCGCCGAGCGCGACGCCTTCTTCGCAGACAGCCCGCCCGCCATCGTGCCGCCGCCAGAATTGCTTGCGCTGCTCACGCCTGGCCTGACCGTCACCTCCTACGTTCCGATCGGTAGTGAAGCCGACCCGTCCCCGCTTGCGCGCGCAGCGGTCGAGGGCGGATGCCGCATCGCGCTGCCGCATGTTACAACGCGCACCGAGCCGATGCGCTTCCTCGCCTGGGATACCGAAGCGGCCCTCCAGGCTGGCCCCTACGGCCTCAGCCAGCCCGCCAGCGATACAAGCGCGCTGGTCCCCGACATCATCCTGACGCCGCTGCTCGCCTTCGACGCCAAGCTCGACCGGCTCGGCCAGGGTGCGGGCTATTACGACCGAGCCTTCGCGCAATTCCCGCAGGCCCGCCGCATCGGTGTTGCGTGGAGCGTGCAACAGGTCGACAGCTTGCCGACCGATCCGTGGGACATGCCGCTCCACGCGATCATCACCGAAACCGGATGGAGCGAACGTCGATGACCCCTAGCTGGCGTAAACCGGTTGGTATGCTCGCCATCCTCGCCCTAATTGGCCTGTGGTGCGTCGTCGCGGCGAGTCTGTCGGGCGTCGTCGGCCAGTGGCACCCGCTGCTGCAAGCGCTGTTCTACCTTGTCGCGGGCGTCGCCTGGATCTGGGTCTTGCCGCTGCGGCGCATGCTGGCGTGGATGGAAACCGGCATCTGGTGAACCGGGCATGATTCGCGGGGCGATGTCCCCGCGTGCTACAAACGCGCATGCACAATCTGCCAGAAGCATGAGCCGTGGCCGGAGTTACGTAATGTGATGTCTGGGATCTAAGTCCGCGAAACGCCATCCCAATCGAGGGAATGGCGCGAGTGACGGGACTCGAACCCGCGACCTCCGGCGTGACAGGCCGGCGCTCTAACCAACTGAGCTACACCCGCTTATTCAGCGTGAGGCGCGTCTCTATGGGGGTGACTCCTGACTGTCAACCGCCCGTTTCACCTTCTTCCGAAGAATTTGCAAAATTGCTGCGGCGGCGCTGGGTCAAGGTCCCGTGTTCAAACAGGAAACCGGCGATATCGGGTTTCCCCGCCGCCCCCAGCACGGTTTGCAGGATAATCAGCAACGGCACGGCGAGCAGCGTTCCCGCCGTCCCCCACACCCACGACCAGAACGAAATCGACACGAGAATCATGATCGGGTTGATCGTCAGGCGGTGGCCGACGATCAGTGGGGTGATCGCATTGGCCTCGACCAGATGGCAGCCGATCATCACGAACGCCGGCACCAGCGCCACCCAGATGTCGTGAAAGGTCATCAACCCGCCGAGCGCGAGCAGCAGCGCCGCGGTGATCGGCCCGAAATAGGGTACGTAATTGAGCAAGGCGACGATCCCGCCCCACATCAGCGGAAACGGCATGCCCATCACGTACAGCAGCCCCGAGATCGCCAGGCCAAGCGCGAGGTTGATGATCGTGATCGTCCCGAGATAGGCCGAGGTATCGTCGACCACGTTCTGGATGACGCGCGCGGTCGCCATCGCGCCGCCGAAGCTCGAGCGGCTGGTGATCGTGCGGCGACGCAGCCGCGTCCAGCCCGACAGGAAGAAGAATACGACGAGGATCCCGAAGAACACCTGGACGATCACCGACGGCGCAAAGCTCGCGGCGAGTTCGAGGATCGAGCTCGGCGGCGTCACCGCAGCCGTCGGTGGCGCCTTGACTGGCCCCGTCGCGGCGAGGTGCTGCACCGTGCGATTGAGGTATTTCTGGAAGCTCGCATAGAGATCGATCAGCGGGGCGATGTTCATCTGGATCCGGTCGATCCGCTCGGGCAACCGCCGAAAGAATTCGGTGGCCGGCACAATGATCGCTGCCAGCGCGACATTTGCCGCAACGAGGAACAGCAGGACGCAGGTCAGCGCCGCGAGCGCCGACGGCACGTGCCGCCGCTCGAGCCATTCGAGAATCGGCACCAGCGCGATCGCGATCACCAGCGCCGCGGTCGTCGGCAGGAAGAACTCCGCCCCCGCCTTGAGCGCGAACGGCAAGGCGACTGCCAGCCCCACGCCGGCAATGAGCGTCAGCGCCGCGAGCAAGCGATCGCGCCGCATCGCGATCCGCCATTCATCCTCGGGCTCCTCGGTCGGAACCGGGGGGAGTTCGAACGCCCCACTCGTGCTGTTGTCGCGTTCTGCCATGCGCGCGACCGTAGCGGCATTCCCACGCCACGCAAACGGCGCTAGCCATAGCCTTATGTCCGATCTTCTCCTCGTTATCGACGAAGGCACGACCTCGACTCGTGCCATGCTGTTCCAGCCCGACGGCCAGTGCCGCGCGACCAAGGCGCTCGAACTCAACCAGCACTATCCCGCCCCCGGCCGTGTCGAACACGATGCGCGCGAAATCTGGGAGAAGACGCTCGCGGTGACTTGCGCCGTGATCGCGGAAGCGGGCGGTGCCGAGAAGATCGCGGCGATCGGCATCACCAACCAGCGCGAGACCGTCGTCTTCTGGGACCGCGAGACCGGCGAGCCCTTGAGCCCGGCAATCGTCTGGCAGGACCGTCGCACCGCCGCGACCTGCCGCGACCTCAAGGAGGCCGGCAACGAACCGATGGTCCAGGCCAAGACCGGCCTGCTGCTCGACCCGTATTTCTCGGGGAGCAAGATCGGTTGGGCGATGCAGAATTGGCCAGAAGTCAAGGCGGCGGGCAAGCGACTCGCGGTCGGCACCGTCGAGAGCTGGTTGATCTGGAAGCTGACGGCCAACGAAAATCGGGGTGGCCTGCACATCACCGATGCGACCAATGCCAGCCGCACCGCGCTGATGGCGATCGGCAGCGGCAATTGGGACGACGGGTTGATCGACCTGTTCGGCGCACCGCGCGCCGCCTTGCCCGAGATCGTCGATTGCGCAGGCCGCTTCGGCGAGACGACGCTGTTCGGCGCCGCAATCCCGATCTGCGGCATCGCGGGCGACCAGCAAGCCGCGACGATCGGCCAATCGTGCCTCAAAGTCGGCGAAACCAAAGCGACCTTCGGCACCGGCGCGTTCGTGCTGAGCCAGGCCGGCCCGACGCCCCCCACATCGCGCAATCGCTTGCTCTCGACGATCGCGTGGCAGCTCGACGGGCGGCGCGCCTATGCGCTCGAGGGATCGGTGTTCGTCGCGGGCAGCTTGATCAAATGGCTGCGCGACGAGGTCGGGCTGATCGGCAGCGCGGCCGAGACCGAGGCGCTCGCGCACAGCGTGGCCGACAATGGCGGCGTCTATTGCGTCCCCGCACTTTCGGGGCTCGGCGCGCCGTGGTGGGAGCCCGACGCGCGCGGCTCGATCTCGGGCCTGAGCTTCTCGACCGGCAAAGCGCATATCGTCCGTGCCGCGCTCGAGGCGATGGCGCACCAGGCGCACGACCTCAAGACCGCCTTCGCCGCCGACGGGGTCGACTGGAAGAGCGTGCGGATCGATGGCGGGATGGTCGCCAACAACTGGATGGCGCAGGACATGGCCGACATCCTCGGCGTCTGCGTCGAACGGCCCAAGTTCGCCGAGACCACCGCGCTCGGCGCGGCGATGCTCGCCGGGATCGGCTGCGGGCTGTTCGCCGACCTCGCCGCGGCGAGCGTGATGCGCGGTGCGGTCGAAACGTTCGAACCGCAAATTGCCGCCGATGCGCGCGACGCGCGGCTCGACGGCTGGCGCGCCGCCGTCCAACGCGTCATCGCGGCGCCGTGAAGCGCGGCAGGCGTCGCGCGACCGCGCTGTTACCCAAGGATTCCAGATGATCGACCACGCACCCGCCACGCCTGCTCCGCGCCGCGGGATCGGTTTCATTTTCAAGGGCAAGGACGGGCTGCGCGCCGGGTGGAGCCTGGCGATCTTCCTCGCGATCTTCAGCGCGTTGATGGTGGTGGCAAGCGTCATTATCCGGCCCAAGCCGCCCGGCCCCGGCCTGCCGCAACCGCTGCTCGGGTCGCTCGTCCCCGAGGCCGCATTCTGCGTCGCGGTGCTTGTCTCAGGACTGCTGCTGTCGCTGATAGAGCGGCGGCGGTTCGCAAGCTACGGCTTGCGGCGCGAACGGCGGGGGAAGGATCTGCTCGCCGGCATGGGCTGGGGTGCGGCGATGCTGTCGCTGCTGATCGGCCTGATGGCGCTGTGCGGCGCGCTGGTATTCGACGGCGTCGCGCTCGGCGCGGGTGCGGCCTTGGGATATGGCGCGGCGTGGTTCGGCTTCTTCTGCCTCGTCGGCTTGTTCGAGGAATTCCTCACGCGCGGCTTTTTGCAATATACGCTCGCGCGGGGTGTCGCCGGCCTGATCGCTTCGGTCTCGCCGAGCGCGCGCTCAGCACGGACGATCGGCTTCTGGGTCGCAGCGGCGGTCTTTTCGGTTGGGCTGTTTGCCGCCGGGCATATCTCGAACGCCGGCGAATCGGCGATGGGGCTGGTCAGCGTCGCGCTTGCCGGGCTGACCTTTGCCTATGCGCTCTATCGCACGGGCTCGTTGTGGTGGGCGATCGGCTTCCACGCGACGTGGGACTGGGCGCAGTCGTTCCTCTACGGCGTTCCCGATTCGGGGATGATGATGGAGGGCCATCTGCTCGCGACGCATCCGACGGGCGCGACACTGCTGTCGGGCGGCGCGACCGGCCCCGAGGGCAGCGTGCTGATCGTCCCGACCTTGCTCCTGACGATCCTCATCATCCACCGCACGCTGCCGCGCCGCGCGACCGCATTCGACGCCTGAGCGTCAGACCGGGCGCGGGCGGAGCCGGACACTTGGCTCGCGCGCGGCAAGCCGGCGCAAGATCAGCGCGAGCATCCAGCCCGCCGCGAGGATGAGGAACGGCATCGCGGGATAATGATAGCGTGTCTGGCCGGTGAAGCCGAACGCCGTCAGCGTCGCGAACGCCGGCATGCAGCCGAGCAGCAGCAGCGGGGCGCGCTCCCAGCGTCCACGGATCCGATCGCGCACAGCGATGCCGAGCGCGAACAGGCCAAGACCGACGAGCGCCATGTAATAGAGCTGGTCGACACCCTGCACGGCCCGCCACGCCGTCGAGCGATCGGGATAGGTCTTTTCGAGCGACCAGAAGGCGTCCGAATCCTTCAACCACAGCAACACCATCTTGCGGATGCCGAGCACGCTCCATTGTGCGGGATGCGCCGCGATCCAGTGTGTCGCGCGCGCCTTGAAGCGGCGGTCGAGCTCGACCTGCTGCGCGACGCGCTGGCTATAGGGGATGCCGACCGTCTCGTCCCAATAGGGCGTGCGCTCCCACGCGAACCAGTCGCCCGTCGCACGATCGTTCGCGCCGTAGAACAAGGCGACGCCGCCATTGGTCGAGACCGGCACGAACGCCCCCATCTGCGCGACGTTGCGCAGTGACCACGGCAGCACCACCGCCGCCAGCGTGATGTGCACCAAAACCGCCGCCCGCAGCGCATCGCGCCAGCGGAAATCGCGGAACGCCAGCAGCATCGCGACGATCACGCCGATCGGGAATAGCATCATCTGTGCGCGCAGCAGCGTCGCGAGCCCGAACAGCGCACCAGCGCCGATCAGTACGAGGCTGCGCTTGCGTCCGACGATCAGCAGCACGAAAGCCCCCATGCCGATCGCGGTCGACGCGGTCTCGGAACACGGCTGTCCGACATAGGCGATGTGCGCGGGATAGAGCGCATACAGCAGCAACGCGATTCGCGTCGCCAGCGCGCCTGCGCCGAGCGCCCGACCGAGCCACACGATCGCGCCGAGGATCATCGCGACCGACACGAGGTTGACCAGCAACGGCCCGAACAGCCCGGGCCCGAACAGCAGCATGCTCCCCGCGAGCAGCGCCGGGTAGCCGACCGGCCAGAACGCGGTCGGGTGCCCAGCCTCCTGATAGCCCATGCCGCGCGCCATCTCGGCGGCGCGGACCATGTACCATTCACCGTCGGAAACGGGATCCTGCGGCAGCAGCACCAGCATGGCGAGCCGTAACAGCAGCGCAAGCGTGAACAGCGCGGGCACGACCCATGGCGCGGTCTCAATCGTCGCGATCCGTGCGCTCAGTGATCGAGTCGCCGCCATACCCCGCCCTTCTCTGTTCCCCATGACAGAGCAAAGCGTCAAAGCCTTGCAAACGGCCAGCACGTTAAGACCGAATTTACCATATGCGCGGGTAAAATCGTTGCCGCGGCGTTAACGGAGCTGGTTAAAGTCCTTTGACGGGACCGGCGGTGGCGTTACGCGACCGCGATAAGTCGATCCTCGAAGAGCGCTTTCAAGTCCTTTTTGAGGATCTTGCCGTTGGCGTTGCGCGGCAAGGTGTCGTCGACGAAGCGGATCGCAACGGGCGTCTTGAAGATCGCCAGCCGCGCGCGAACCCATGCCTGGAGCTCGGCCTCGCTCACGCTGGTGCCGGGCCGCAGATGGACCACCGCCGCCGGTTCCTCGCCCAAGGTGCGGTGCGGCAAGCCGATCAGCGCGCAGTCGGTCACCGCGGGGTGGGCGTAGAGGACGTTCTCGACCTCCGACGAATAGATGTTCTCGCCGCCGCGGATGATCATATCCTTGGCGCGGTCGACGATGTAGAGGAAACCCTCGGCATCGAGCCGCGCGAGATCGCCGGTGCGCACCCATCCGTCGACGAAGGTCGCCGCAGTCGCCTCGGGCTTGTTCCAATAGCCCTTCACGATCATCGGGCCACGCGCCCACAATTCGCCGACGTCGCCGATCGGCAGCTCGGTCGTCCCATCCTCGTCCATGATCTTGAGATCGGCGACAGGGGCCGGCGGCCCGGCGCTGGTCGGCCGTGCGAGATAATCCTCGCCGCCATGCCCGGTGACGGTCGCCATCGTTTCGGTCATCCCCCAGCCGTTCGACGGCAGCGCGCCGAATTCGGTGTAGATCCGCCGCACCAGCTCGGGCGCCGAAGGTGCGCCGCCATAGGCGATCGCCTCGAGCGAGGAGAGATCATACTTCGCGCGGTCGGGATGCTCGAGGATCTGCCACGCGATCGTCGGCACGCCGCCGGTAACCTGCACCTTCTCGCGCTCGATGATTTCCATCGCGCGGACCGTGTCCCATTTGCGCATGAAGACGAGCGTGTTGCCCGCCGCGATCGACATCATCATCGTCGCGCTGCACGCGGTGACGTGGAACATCGGGATCACGGTGAGAAAGGTCTTGGGCTCGGGCGGAGGCGGCGCCTCGCCGCGCCGCAGGAAGGCGCGCGCGCCGCCGAACGCCGATGTCAGGATGTTGGTCGTGAGGTTGCGATGCGTCCCCAGCGCGCCCTTGGGATGGCCCGTCGTCCCGCTGGTATAGAAGATCGTCGCATCGTCGTCGGTCGCGATCTCGGCCGCGGGCAAATCGCGCTCGGGGAGCGTCGCATAGCCGGTCGGCGTGCCGATCAGGTCCTCAAGCCGAACCGCATCCGCGCCGAGCGCGACCGAGGCGCGCGCGACGATGGTAGTCTCGACCGCCGGAAACGCCGCGCCCTCCGCCACCAGTCGCTGATAGCGCTCGTCATCGACGAACAGCAGCCGGCAGCCCGAATCGGTGATGCCATACGCCAGCTCGCCCGCGGTCCACCATGCGTTGAGCGGCACGATAATCGCACCGATGCTTGCCGCGGCAAAGAATACCACCGGCCATTCGGGCAGATTGCGCATCGCCAGCCCGACGCGGTCGCCCTTGCCGATTCCCATCTCGACCAGCGCGTGCGCCAGCGTCGCGACCGCGCGGAAATTGGCGTCGTAGCTGACGCGTTCGTCCTCATAGACGGTGAAGATCCGATCGCCATGCGCACGCGATGCCGCGATCAGCCAGGCAAGCGTCGGCGGGGCGTGCTTCCATACGCGAGTCGGGATGCCGCGGATCGGGATCGTCTCGATCTCGAACTTGCCACCCGGCGCGACCAGCGCCGCCTCGACTTGCGGCAACGTCATCCTGGGCCAGGCCGGATCGAGCGCGACGAGCGGTTCGATATCCACGATCATCTCTCCTCAAGCGCGCCAGATACCCGGTGAGTTGAAACTCGGGTTTGCCGCGGAACACTGTTTCAGCAAGGTTAGTGTTGATTCGTGCGCCACTCAAGGCAATAGGGTGTCATCGCTTTCGAACAGGGGGTATGGAAACCACGATGGCTGCAAACCTGCCCCCCGCCGCGCGGTTCGACTCAGGCCGTCTCGCCCGGATCGATGCCTTTCTCAAGGAACGCTATCTCGATTCGGGAAAGCTGCCGAACGCGCAGCTGCTGATCGCGCAGCGTGGCGAGATCGTCCATTTCTCCTCGCAAGGCGCGGCGCGCGAGGGTGGCGGCACGTCGATCGACGAGGGCTCGCTGTTCCGCATCGCCTCGATGACCAAGCCGATTACCTCGATCGCGTTCATGATGCTGGTCGAGGAAGGCAAGGTCGCGCTCGATACGCCGGTTCACCACGTGCTGCCCGAATTCAAGGATATCGGCGTCTATAATGGCGGCGGCGCGGGCGTGCCGTTCCAGACCCGGCCGACGAGCGACCCGATGCGGATGGTCGATCTGCTGCGCCATACCGCGGGGCTGACCTACGGCTTCCAGAACCGCTCGAATATCGATGCCGCGTACCGCGAGGGACGGATCGAGAATTGGCATGGCGGGCTCGATCTCGACGGGCTCGTCGCCGCGCTCGGCCGGCTGCCGCTGGAATTCTCGCCCGGCAGCGCGTGGAATTACTCGGTCGCGACCGACGTGCTCGGCGCGGTCGTCGCGCGCGTCTCGGGGCTTTCGCTGCCCGATTTCTTCGCAACGCGCATCTTCGCGCCGCTGAAGATGGATGACACCTTCTTCCACGTCCCCGCCGACAAGATCGACCGGCTGACCGATTGCTACACGCTCGCCGCCGGCAAGGGCCGCGTGCTCTACGATCGCGGCGCGGCGAGCGCGTGGAGCAAGCCGCCCAAGCTCGTCTCGGGCGGCGGCGGGCTCGTCTCGACCGCGCTCGATTATCATCGTTTCTGCACGATGCTGCTGAACGGCGGCGAGCTCGACGGCGCGCGGATCGTCGGGCGCAAGACGATCGAGCTGATGACGATGAACCACCTCCCCGGCGGTGCGGATCTCTCGACGCTGTCGAAATCGCTGTTCAGCGAGGCGGCGAATGCCGGCACCGGTTTCGGGCTCGGCTTCGCGGTCAACATCGACGTCGCGCGCTCGATGATCCCAGGGTCGGTCGGCGAATATTATTGGGGTGGCATGTTCTCGACCGCCTTCTTCGTCGATCCCGTCGAGCAGCTGCACATGGTGTTCATGACGCAAGTGTCGCCGTCGAACATCTACCCGATCCGACGCGAGTTGAAGACGTTGATTTACAGTGCGTTGACCTAACCCATCCGTCGCCCCGGCGCAGGCCGGGGCCGCTGGGTCGGGCGCGCGTCGCTGACGTCGCGGACCACCTCCAGCGGCCCCGGCCTTCGCCGGGGCGCCGCCCGTAGCAGGAGAGAAGAATGACCGGCCCGATCACCACCGAACTCCACGACGACGTCCTCGTCATCATTTCGAACAACCCGCCGGTCAACGCGCTCGGCGCGGCCGTGCGGCAGGGGCTCGAGGCGGGGATCAAGGAGGGCCTCGCCAATCCGCAGGTCAAGGCGATGGTGATCCGCTGCGACGGCCGCACCTTCTTTGCCGGCGCCGACATCACCGAATTCGGCAAGCCGATGCAGGAGCCCGGCCTCCCCACCGTGGTCGACATGATCGAAGCGTCGGACAAGCCCGTCGTCGCCGCGATCCACGGCACCGCGCTCGGCGGCGGGTGCGAGGTGACACTCGGCTGCCACTATCGCATCGCCGTGCCGAGCGCGAAGATCGGCACGCCCGAGGTCAAGCTCGGCCTGCTTCCCGGTGCCGGCGGAACGCAGCGCATCCCGCGCATCGCCGGCGTCAAGCTCGCGCTCGAAATGACCGCCAAAGGCGATCCGATCCCGGCCAAGCTCGCGCTGTCGGCCGGCCTGATCGATCGCTTGGCAGGTGAGGACAGCCTGGCCGCCGACGCGATCGCCTTTGCGCGCGAAATTGCCGACACCAAGCCCCTGCCCCGCGCCCGCGAGAAGGTCGCGCAGGCCGACCCCGAAGCCGTCGCCACGTTCAAGAAGGACAATGCCAAGCGCTTCCGCGGCTTCGACGCGCCTGCCGCCAACATCGCCTGCGTCGAGAAAGCCGCCGACGGATCGAGCTTCGACGAGGGCATCGCCTTCGAGCGCCAGGAATTCATGAAGCTGATGATGGGCGTCCAGTCCGCTGCACAGCGCCACATCTTCTTCGCCGAACGCCAGGCTGCCAAGATCGACGGCATCGACCCCAAGATCGCGCTGCGCGAGATCAAGCGCGTCGGCGTGATCGGCGCGGGCACGATGGGCGGCGGCATCTCGATGAACTTCCTGTCGGCGGGCATCCCCGTGACGATCGTCGAAATGGCGCAGGATGCGCTCGATCGCGGTGCCGGCACGATTCGCAAGAATTACGAGGCCTCCGCCGCCAAGGGCCGCTTGAAGCCCGAGCAGGTCGAGGCAGCGATGGGCGCGCTCAACCCGACGCTCAATTTCGAGGCGCTCGCCGAGTGCGATCTCATCATCGAGGCGGTGTATGAAAACATGGACGTGAAGAAGGAGATCTTCACCCGCCTCGACGCGCTCGCCAAGCCCGGCGCGATCCTCGCCTCGAACACCTCGTATCTCGATATCGACGAAATCGCCTCGGTCACCAAGCGACCCGGCGATGTGGTCGGCATGCACTTCTTCTCGCCCGCCAACGTGATGAAGCTGCTCGAGGTCGTCCGCGGGGCACAGACCGAGGACGATGTCCTCGCCACCGTGATGGCCCTCGCCAAGACGATCAAGAAGGTCGCGGTGGTCGCCGGCGTGTGCGACGGGTTCATCGGCAACCGGATGCTCAAGCCCCGCCAGGTCGAAGCGATGAAGCTGCTGATGGAAGGCGCCACCCCCGAACAGATCGACCGCGTCCATGTCGCGTTCGGCATGCCGATGGGGCCGTTCCAGATGAGCGATCTCGCCGGCGTCGATATCGGCTGGCACCGCGACCCCAACCGGATCGAGAACATCCGCGACGCGCTCGCCGCCGAAGGGCGCTGGGGGCAGAAGACCGCCAAGGGCTTCTACGATTATGACGAGAAGCGGAACCCGACGCCCAGCCCCCGCGTGGCCGAGATCATCGAGGATTTCCGCTCGAAGTCGAACATGCAAAAGCGCGAGATCAGCGATGAGGAGATCGTCGAGAAGACGCTCTACACGATGGTCAACGAAGGCGCGCTGATCCTCGAGGAGAAGATGGCGCAGCGCGCGAGCGACATCGATGTGGTGTGGATCTACGGCTATGGCTGGCCGGTCTATCGCGGCGGGCCGATGTTCTGGGCCGATACCGAGGGGCTCAAGAAGATCGTCGCCGGGCTCGAGAAGCACGGCTTCGCGGTGGCGGAACTGCTCAAGTCGAAGGCGGAAAGCGGCGGTCGGTTCAATGGATGAGCAAACCGCCGTCGCCACGGCGAAGGCCGGGGCCGCTGGGAGCGAGGCACCCGACTCGCATCACGGCAGGACGACCCCGGCCTCCGCCGGGGTGACTGGGATCCGGTCCGCGCTCCAGACCGCCGCGGCAATCCGCGCTGGTGAAACCACCGCGCTCGCCGAGTGCAATGCCGCGATCGCGCGGATCGAGGCGGACGACGGCGAGATCAACGCCGTCGTCGTCCGCGATTTCGATCGCGCGCGCGATGCCGCGCGCGCGATCGACGCTGGCCCCAAGGACGCGACAAGCGTGCTGCTCGGCGTGCCGATGACGGTCAAGGAAAGCTTCGACGTCGCCGGGCTCGTCTCGTGCTGGGGTTTTGCCGAACACGCCGATTTCGTCGCGACCGAAGACGCGGTCCAAGTCACGCGGCTCAAGCAAGCCGGCGCGGTGATCCTCGGCAAGACCAACGTCCCCGTCGCGCTCGCCGATCTCCAGACCAACAACCCGGTCTATGGTCGCACGCGCAATCCGATCGATCATGACCGCGTTCCCGGGGGATCGTCGGGCGGCGCGGCGGCGGCACTCGCCGCGGGGTTCGTAGCCGTCGAGATCGGCTCGGACATTGGCGGATCGATTCGCCTGCCCGCTGCCTTTTGCGGCGTGTGGGGCCACAAGCCGACGTACAACGCGCTCAACGCGTTCGGCCACAATTTCCCGCGCTCGCAAAGCTGCGGGGTGGCGCTCAACGTCGCCGGGCCGCTCGCGCGCGATCCCGACGATCTCGAGGCGCTGTTCGGCGTGATGGGCGGCGACGCGCTCGCCCGCCCAGCGCCGCGCGGAGCCGGCGAATGGCGGATCCTGCTGCTTCCGGAACATCCGCTCGCGCGCTCGCAAGCGTCGATCCAGGAAGCGATCGCCGCGGTCGGTGCGGCGTTCCGCGCGGAAGGCGCGCAGGTCGACGATGCCAGCGCCTTGCTGCCAGATCTCGTCGCGCAACACGGCGCCTATATCCACATGCTGCTCGTCGCGATGGCGCGCGGCGCGCCGATGGACGGCGGGCAACCGCTTCCGCTGCCCGACTGGTTCACGCTGGTCGATGCGCAGGCCAAGAGCCGTCGCGATTGGGCACGGCTGTTCGGCGCCTATGACGCGGTGATCGCGCCCGCCTGGGGCACCACCGCCTATCACCACGACGACACCCCGCTCGCGACGCGGATCGCGATGATCGACGGTGTCGACACGCAAGCCGCGCTGCAAATGGCCTATCCCGGCCTCGCCACCTTCCCGATGCTGCCCGCGACGAGCGTGCGGATCGGCACCGACCCGGACGGTCTGCCGATCGGGGTCCAAGTGATCGCCGATTACAATCGCGACTTCACCGCCATCGCGGTGGCGCGCGCCGCCCATGCCTTGATGAGGAGTTGATTCCATGACGCAAGACCTCGACACTTTCCGCAGCGAAACCCGCGCCTGGCTCGAAGCCAATTGCCCGCCCGAAATGCGCCAACCCGTCCGCTCCGAAAAGGACGCGTGCTGGGGCGGCCGCAATCCCGATTTCCAGCCTGGGCAAAAGGAATGGATGGACGCGATGGCATCGCGCGGCTGGACCGTGCCCGATTGGCCCAAGGCGTATGGCGGCGGTGGCCTGTCGCCTGCCGAAACCAAGATCCTGCGCGAGGAAATGGCGGCGATCAAGGCGCGCAATCCGCTCAATTCGTTCGGCATTTCGATGCTCGGGCCAGCGTTGCTGAAATACGGCACCGAGGAGCAGAAGCTCGAATATCTCACCAAGATCGCACGCGGCGAGATCCGCTGGTGCCAAGGGTATTCCGAGCCCAATGCCGGTTCGGATCTCGCCAGCCTCGCGACCTCCGCCGAGGACGCAGGCGATCATTACATCGTCAACGGCCAGAAGGTATGGACCTCCTACGCCGACAAGGCCGACTGGATCTTCTGCCTCGTCCGCACCGACAAGAGCAGCAAGCAGGGCGGGATCAGCTTCGTGCTGTTCGACATGGCGAGCGAAGGCGTCTCGACCAAGCCGATCCTGCTGATCTCGGGCTATTCGCCGTTCTGCGAGACCTTCATGGACAATGTGAAGGTGCCCAAGTCGCAGCGCATCCATGAAGAGAATAAGGGCTGGGACGTCGCCAAGTATCTGCTCGGGCATGAGCGCGAGATGATCTCGGGCATGGGGCTCGCCTCGACCGGCGGTAACCCGCTGCTCGACGGTGCAATCGCGACGATCGGGCTCGATTCGGAAGGGCGGCTCGCCGATCCGCTGCTGCGCGCGGCGATTGCGACGTTCGAGGTCCGCGCGAAAGCATTCGGATCGATGTCCGAGCGCTTCATCGACGAGCTGAAGGCCGGTCGCGCACACCCGGCACAGCCCTCGATGATGAAATATTACGGCACCGAGCTCAACAAGAGCCGCCACGAGCTGATGATGGCATCGGGCGGTTCGGACGCGCTCGAATGGGAGAGCGAAGGCTCGCGCGGCGGCGCCGAGGCGCGCGCCTGGCTGCGCACCAAGGCCAATTCGATCGAGGGCGGGACGAGCGAGGTCCAGCTCAACATCATCGCCAAGCGCATCCTCGAATTGCCGGCGTAAGCAACGTCGCCCCGGCGAAGGCCGGGGCCTGTCTCTTATACACATCT
>NZ_JASJVC010000082.1:0-15129 GCF_035019905.1 Sphingomonas sp. 10B4
ACCCCAATATGTAAGGCGCGCCGGGCAAGACGCAGCGAAGCTGCGTCGCGCCTCGAGGCGCGCCCGGCCGGCGGGGCCCCCCCCCCCCGCCCCCCCCCCCGCGGTGGCGCCGGGGGGGCCAACCGCCGCAGCCGCAGAAAACCCCAAACCCCCCCCCCCCCCCCCCCCCGCCCGCCCCCCCCCCCCCGCCCCCCCCCCCCCGGCCGGCGGCGCCACCAGCGCCGTCCGACGACGCGGCTTTGCCGCGGCGATCTCAACCGGACGAAGCGAATGATCACCGAAACCGCCCCCGCCAAGATCAACCTCGCGCTCCACGTCCGCGCGCGGCGGGGCGACGGCTATCACGAACTCGAGACGCTTTTCGCCTTCGTCGCCGATGGCGACACGGTGACGCTCGCGCCGGGGCCACTCTCGCTGGCGATAACCGGGCCGTTCTCGGAAGGCTTGAGCGGCGAGGGCGACAATCTCGTGCTCCGCGCCGCCCGCGCGTTCGCCACGGCGTTCGATCTGCCAGAGGGCGGCGCCTTCACGCTCGACAAGCATTTGCCGGTCGCCTCGGGGATCGGCGGCGGCTCGGCCGATGCTGCGGCGGCACTTCGAGCGCTCGCCCGCGCAAACGCCATCGCGATTGACGATCCCAAGCTGTTCGACATCGCCGCCGCGCTCGGCTCCGACGTTCCGGCGTGCCTGCTCGGCCGCACCGCGCTAGGGCAGGGGCGAGGCGAGCGCCTCGTTCCGCTCGATGGCCCCGCCGGAATGCCGGTGCTGCTCGTCAATCCCGGCGTCGCGGTTTCGACCGCCGCGGTGTTCAAGGCCTGGGACGGAGTCGATCTCGGCGCGATGCCCGAGGGCGATGTGCTCGACGTAGCGCTCGCCGCGCGTAACGACCTCGAGCCCCCCGCCCGCCGGCTCGCGCCCGAAATCGACGGAGTGCTCGCGCTGCTCGCCGAGGGCACGCCGCTGCTCGCGCGCATGTCGGGTTCGGGCGCGACGTGCTTCGCGCTTTACGCCACCACCGCCGAACGCAGCGCCGCCGCCGCGCGGATTCGCGCCGCGCAGCCCGGCTACTGGTGTCTCGAAACGACACTCGCGTGACGGAGCGCCGCGTCATTCTGGGACAAGCGCACGCGGGTCAGCGCCAAAACCGGCGGAAAACCGCGACTGGCGCGCAGCTTGCTGTGTTAGGGCAAGATGGGTCCGCCGCCCCCCTGCGGAGCGCCCGTTGATGGTCCATGGCTCAGCCTTGCGCCATTCCCCGGCCGGGGTGGTGACATCCATGTCATCCCCCCGGTCGTGACCATATGACGCGCCTTCACATCCTCTCCGGCAAACCCGGCGGCATCTTGCTGATCTGCGATCACGCGTCGAACGCGGTGCCCGACGGTATCGATCTCGGCATCGCGCCGACCCTGCTCGAAAAGCATATCGCGATCGACATCGGCACCGCCGCGCTCACTCAAGCGCTTGCGGCGGAACTGGGCACGCCTGCCTTGCTCGCCACGCTGTCGCGGCTGGTGATCGACCTCAATCGTCCGACCGACCATCCCGGTCTGATCCCGCTCGCGAGCGACGGCCACGCCATTCCCGGAAATGCCACGGCAGACCGCACGGACCGGATCGCCCGCTTCTATACGCCCTATCACGACGCGCTCGCCGCGCTGATCGTCGAGACGCAGCCCACGCTCATTGCGGCGATTCACAGCTTCACACCAAGGCTCGAACACGGTGACGGTGCGCCCCGCCCGTGGGAAATCGGCATCCTGTCGAACACCGACCGCCGCGCAGCCGACCTAGCGCTACCGCTGCTCGCAGCGCAGGGTCTCGTCACCGGCGACAACGAACCCTATTCGGGCCAGCTGCTCAACGCGACGCTCGACCGCCACGGCGAGGGCAATGGCATTCCGAGCCTGTCGATCGAAATCCGCAACGATCTCATCGCCGACCCGGCAGGCGTTGGGCGTTGGACCGCCATCCTCGCGCCAATCTTGCGTGAAATCAGCAACAGACTTGCGTCGAGCGACCATCCTACGCAATAGGCTGTCGCATGACTCGCACCTTCGACAAATCCAAGCTCCCCAGCCGCCACGTTTCCGTCGGCCCCGAGCGCGCCCCGCACCGCAGTTATTATTACGCGATGGGAATCGCCGAGGAGGATATCGCCAAGCCGTTCGTCGCGCTTGCATCCGCCGGCAACAACTCGGCCCCCTGCAACACCACGCTCGATGCGCAGGCCGATGCCGCGCAAGCCGGCGTCATCTCGGGCGGCGGGATGCCGCGGCGCTTCAACACGATCACCGTCACCGACGGCATCGCGATGGGGCATCAGGGGATGAAATCCTCGCTCGTCAGCCGCGAAGTGATCGCCGATTCGGTCGAACTCTCGGTCCGCGGGCATTGCTACGACGCGCTCGTCGGCTTTGCCGGCTGCGACAAGTCGCTCCCCGGCATGATGATGGCGATGCTTCGCCTCAATATCCCGAGCATCTTCGTCTATGGCGGCTCGATCCTGCCGGGCAGCTATCACGGCAAGGACGTCACCGTCGTCGACGTGTTCGAGGCGGTCGGGCAATACGCCGCCGGCTCGTGCCCGCTGCAGGAATTGATCGAGCTCGAAAAGGTCGCGTGCCCCGGCCACGGCGCGTGCGGCGGCCAGTTCACCGCCAACACGATGGCGTGTGTCGGCGAGGCGATCGGCCTGTCGCTGCCCAATTCGAACATGATGCCCGCGCCGTATCGCGGCCGCGACGAGATCGCGCGTGCGGCGGGCGACCAGGTGATGGAGCTCGTCGCGCGGGGCATCCGCCCACGCGACATCTGCACGCGCGAGGCGTTCATCAACGCAGCGCGCGTCGTCGCGGCGACCGGCGGCTCGACTAACGCCGCGCTGCATCTGCCCGCAATGGCCAACGAAGCGGGGATCAACTTCGACCTGTTCGACGTGGCGGAAGCTTTCAAATCAACGCCTTACATCGCCGACCTCAAGCCCGGTGGTAAGTATGTGGCCAAGGACATGTACGAGGCCGGCGGTGTCTACATGCTGATGAAGACGATGCTCGCGGGCGGGTTCCTCGACGGCAATTGCCTGACCGTTACCGGCAAGACGCTCGGCGAGAACATCGATCAGGTCACCTGGAACCCCGACCAGAAGGTCATCTACGACGTCAAGGCGCCGCTTTCGGCGACCGGCGGCGTGGTGGGCCTGCGCGGTTCGCTCGCCCCCGATGGCGCGATCGTCAAGGTTGCGGGCATGCACCGGCTCCAGTTCACCGGCCCGGCGCGCGTGTTCGACTGCGAGGAAGACTGTTTCGCCGCGGTCGAGGCGCGCTCGATCAACGAGGGCGAAGTGCTCGTGATCCGCTACGAAGGCCCCAAGGGCGGCCCCGGCATGCGCGAAATGCTGTCGACCACCGCCGCGCTCTACGGTCTCGGCATGGGCGAGAAGATCGCGCTGATCACCGACGGCCGTTTCTCGGGCGCGACGCGCGGGTTCTGCATCGGCCATGTCGGTCCCGAAGCCGCCGACGGCGGTCCGATCGCACTGATCGAGGACGGCGATTCGATCCGGATCGACGCCGAGGCCGGCACGATCGATCTCGATGTCCCCGCCGATGTCCTCGCCGCGCGGAAAGCGGCGTGGCAGGCGCGCGTGAACGATTATCAGTCGGGTGTGCTGTGGCGCTATGCCAAAACCGTCGGCCCGGCGTATAGGGGCGCGGTCACGCACCCAGGAGCCAGTGCCGAAACCCATGTCTATGCGGATATCTAGCGCAGCATTGCTGCTCCTCGCGCTCTCGGCTTGCGGCGAGCCACAGACCGACAAGGCGACGCTCGCCAAGGTCGAGGCCGAGCAGCGCGCGCGCCAGGACGATAGTGGCAATATCGTCTGCGCGCAGCGCGGCTCGGGCGATTTCGCGCGCGTCTGCACGGTCGACCGTACGCAGAGCGCCGACGGGCTGGTGTTGACGCTGCGCCATCCCGACGGCGCCTTCCACCGCTTGCTGGTGACACGCGACGGCCGCGGCGTGATCGCCGCCGATGGCGCCGAGAAGGCCGTCGTCAGCGTCATCGGCAGCGGCGAGATCGAAGTCGCGCTCGGCGGCGATCGCTATCGTCTGCCTGCAACGGTCAAGGGCAAGGCCGCCACGGCGTCATGATCCGAAGCGACGGGCAGCCGATCGCCGGCGCAGCAGCGATGCGCGCCGTCGAGCAGCGCGCGATCGACGCCGGCACCAGCGTCGAAGCGCTGATGGAGCGTGCCGGAGCGGCCGTCGCCGAAGCTGTGCGGCGGCTTGCGGGCGGCGCACCCGTCCTGATGCTGTGCGGGCCGGGCAATAATGGCGGCGATGGTTATGTCGCGGCGCGGTTGCTCAAGGCGAACGGGCTCGACGTCCGCTTGGCCGCGCTGAGCGATCCCAAAACCGAAGCGGCAAAGGCCGCGCGCGCCGGCTGGGATGGCCCGGTCGAGGATTTCGCGGCGCTAGCCCCCGACGCGAGCCACGGCGCGGTGCTGGTCGATGCGCTGTTCGGCACCGGCCTCACGCGTCCGCTCGCGGCGGAGACGGCGGCGCTGTTCGCCACGCTGACCCGCCACGCGCATCTCGCGATCACCGTCGACGTGCCGAGCGGGGTCGATACCGATACCGGCGCGATACTCGGGGATACCGCGATCGC
The DNA here is from genome assembly GCF_035019905.1 of Sphingomonas sp. 10B4. NCBI lineage: Bacteria > Pseudomonadati > Pseudomonadota > Alphaproteobacteria > Sphingomonadales > Sphingomonadaceae > Sphingomonas > Sphingomonas sp. 10B4. The sequence goes on from NZ_JASJVC010000082.1 coordinate 4,672, forward strand.
CCCCTTTGCGCTGACGATGGCACTCGGTGCCCTCAAGCCCGCGCATGTCCTGCAACCCTCGGCAAGGGTCTGCGGCCCGGTGCGCGTGCTCGATATCGGGCTCGACGCGAGCGCGAGCCACGACTGGACGCTCGCGCGGCCCAAGCTCGCGCGCCCGACCCCGGCGATGCACAAATATTCGCGCGGGCTCGTCGTCGTGATCGGCGGCGCGATGCCCGGCGCCGCCGCGCTTGCAGCAAGCGCCGCGATGCATGTCGGCGCCGGCTACACCGCGCTGCTCGGCATCGCGCCAGACATGCCGCACGCGCTCGTTCAGCGCGCCTGGTCGCCCGAGGCATTGGCCGCAACGCTCGATGGCAAGAAGCACGAGAGCACAGCGATCATCGTCGGCCCCGGGCTCGGCAAAGGCGCGGACGCCGCCGAAAAGCTCGAGCACGCGCTGGCGAGCGGCTATCGCCTCGTTATCGACGGCGACGCACTTCACCAACTCGACGACGCAATGTTCGATCGGATCAAGGCGCGCGACGCCGACGCCCCCGTCATACTCACCCCGCATGCCGGCGAATTCCACGCCATCTTCGGCGCCTATACCGGCAGCAAGATCGACGCCGCCCGCGCCGCCGCCGCGCGCTCCGGCGCGATCGTCGTCTTCAAGGGCCCCGACACCGTAATCGCCTATCCCGACGGCCGCACCCGCACCGCGACGCACGCCAATCCCTGGCTCTCGACCGCCGGCACCGGCGACGTCCTCGCCGGCGCGATCGGCGCGATGCTCGCCAGCCCCGCCCCGCACCCGGTCGAGGCCGGAGTGTGGCTCCATGCCGAGGCCGCGCGACGGCTCGGCGCGGCCTTCCTCGGCGATGATCTGGCGGTAGAACTTTCCAAAGTAAGGGGCGCCCTGTGAGCGACGTCATCGTTCGAGTTGCAGCCCGCGGCGACGGCATCACCGCCGACGGCCGCCACGCTGCCTATGCCGCCCCCGGCGACACGCTGACCGCCGACAATATGGTCGTGCCCGGCCCGCACCACCAGACCCCGCCATGCCGCCACTTCCCCGTCTGCGGCGGCTGCCAGCTCCAGCATCTCGACGATGCGAGCTACGCCAATTTCCTCACCGACCGGATCGCCGGCGCGCTCGCCGCGCAAGGGCTGACCGCCCCGATCCGCCCGCCCGCGCTGTCGCCCTCGCACACCCGCCGCCGCGCGACGCTCCATGCCGAAGCGAAGGGCGGGGGGCTCCAGCTCGGCTTCAGCGAGCAAGCGAGCCACGCGATCGTCGACCTGCGCGAATGCTGGATCCTGACGCCGACGCTGTTTGCGCTCGTCGCCCCCTTGCGCAAACTGCTCGCGCGCGCGCTGAAGGGCCGCGCGCGCGTCCATCTGACCGAGCTCGACCAGGGCATCGACGTGCTGATCGAAGGCACGATCGCCGACGGCCTCGCGATCGCCGAGGCGATCACCGCCTTCTGCGGCACGAACGGCGTCGCCCGCTTCGCGATCGACGACGGCATCGGCCCCGAGACGCGCTGGGAGCCCGAGGCGGTGACGATCACGCTCGGCGGCGTCGCGGTGCCGTTCCCGGCGGGGAGCTTCCTCCAGGCGACGCAGGAGGGCGAGGCGGCGCTCGTCGCGGCGGTCCGCGAAGCGATCGGCGATGCTAGGATCAGCGCCGATCTGTTCGCAGGGCTCGGCACTTTCGCGCTGTCGATGCCCGGCAAGGTCTATGCCGCCGAGGCGGGACGCGACGCGATCTTCGCGCTCAAGGCGGGGGCGGCGCAAGCGGGAAGGGCGGTGTTCGCCGAGCATCGCGACCTGTTCCGCCGCCCGCTGACCTCGGCCGAATGCGACCGCTTCGCCGCGATCGTGCTCGATCCGCCGCGCGCCGGCGCGAAGGAGCAGATCGTGCAGCTGGCTGGCTCCAAGGTGCCGGTGATCGCCTATGTCTCGTGCAATCCCAGCAGCTTCGCGCGCGATGCTGAGATCCTGTCAAAAGGTGGCTACACGCTCGACTGGATCCAGCCCGTCGGCCAGTTCCGCTGGTCGACCCACGCCGAACTCGCCGCGCGGTTCAGCCGTCAGGGATAATCCGCGCGGAGGAAGTAAAGCCCGTCGGGCGGCGCATTGAGCCCGAGCCGGGTGCGGTCGCGCGCCTCGAGCGCTGCCGCCATGTCGTCGGGCGACCATTTGCCGAGACCAACGAGCGATAGGCTCCCGACCATCGAGCGCACCTGATGATGCAGGAACGATCGCGCCGAGGCGAATACGCTGATCCGATCGCCATCCGCGACGACATCGAGCCGATCGAGCGTCCGCACCGGGCTGTCGGCCTGGCAATGCGCCGCGCGAAAGGTGGTGAAGTCATGCCGCCCGACCAGATGCGCCGCCCCCTCGGCCATCGCCGCGGCATCGAGCGGCGCGGGAACGCGCCACGCCAGCCCGCGCTCGACCGTCAGTGGCGCGCGCCTCGTGACGATGCGGAATTCGTAATGCCGCCGAATGCACGAAAAGCGCGCGTGCCAGTCGTCGGGCACGACCTCGCAATCGACGATCGCGACCGGATCGGGACGCACCAGCGCGTTGAGCGCTTCCATCAGCCGGAACGGGGTGATCTCGCGCGCGACATCGACATGCGCGCGCATGCCCAGCGCATGGACACCGGCATCGGTCCGCCCGGCGGCCTGGACTGCGACGGTCTCGCCCGTGACGGCATGGACCGCGCGCTCGATCGAGGCCTGGACGCTCGCGCCATTGTCCTGCCGCTGCCAGCCGACGAACGGGCGACCGTCATATTCGACGGTCAGCGCAAAGCGCGTCAAAGCTGCGTGCCCGCAGGGATGGGGAAGCCGCGGAGAAGCTCGGCAGCGGTCATCACGCCGCGGCCGGCTCGCTGGAGCAGCGTCGGCCGGATCGCGCCGTCGGCACAGGCGATGGTGAGGCGGTCGTCGATCACCACGCCGGCACTACCCCCGCCGTCACCCCAGCGAAAGCTGGGGTCTCCCCGGTCGGGCGCGCTGCCCGTTGCCGGGAGATCCCAGCTTTCGCTGGGATGACGGATATCCGCTGCAAGGACCTTGATCCGCTCGCCCTGAAACTCGAAAAACGCCCCCGGCACCGGATTGAACCCACGCACCTGCCGCTCGACCGCAGCGGCGTTCTGGGTAAAATCGAGCCGCGCTTCGGCCTTGTCGATCTTGGCGGCATAGGTCACGCCGTCCTCGGGCTGTGGCACCGGCGGATAGCCGGCAAGGTCGGCGAGCACCGCCACCATCAACCGCGCGCCCATCGCGCTCAGCTCTTCGGTCAGCGCACCCGCCGTCTTGCCGTCGACCGGCGTCGCATCGCGCAACAGCACCGGCCCGGTATCGAGCCCGGCCTCCATCTGCATGATGCACACCCCCGTCGCGGCATCGCCGGCAAGGATCGCACGCTGGATCGGTGCCGCCCCGCGCCAGCGCGGCAGCAGCGAGGCATGGACATTGAGGCACCCGTGCGCCGGCGCATCGAGCACCGCGCGCGGCAGGATCAGCCCGTACGCCGCGACCACCGCGATGTCCGCGCCGAAACCCGCGAACTCGGCCTGCGCTTCGGCATCGCGCAGCGACACCGGCGTCCGCACCGTGACCCCCAGCGCCTCGGCGCGCGCCTGGACGGGCGAGGGGGTGAGCGCCTTGCCGCGCCCGGCGCGTCGCGGCGGCTGGCTGTACGACGCGACGATGTCGTGCCCGGCATCGACCAGCGCCTGCAGCACCGGGACCGAGAAATCGGGCGTGCCCATGAAGAGTATCCGCATGCCCGCGCTTTGCGATCGGGGCTGCGCAAAGGCAAGTCCCGTCACCCGGAGCCAGCCGGGGAGCCGCTCGATCGACCCAGGCCTCCGCCGAGGTGACGGATAGTGACGAACGCCGTTCCGCCCCCTATCTCTTGGCGATGGCCTCTCCCGAAATCGAAGCACTCACGCAAGCGCTGTCCAAATTGCCCGGGCTCGGCCCGCGATCGGCACGGCGGGCGGTGCTGCATCTGCTCAAGAAGCGCGAGGGGGCACTCGCGCCGCTGCTCAATGCTTTGATGGCGGTCGAGGAAAACCTTTCAAACTGCTCGATTTGCGGCAATATCGATACCACCAACCCGTGCGGCGTATGCGCCGACCCGCGCCGCGATGCGCGCGCGTTGTGCGTCGTCGAGGAAGTCGCCGATCTGTGGGCGCTCGATCGTTCGCGGCTGTTCCCGGGGCGGTTCCATGTGCTCGGCGGTCGGCTATCGGCGCTCGAGGGCGTGCGGCCTGAGGATCTCGCGATCGAGTCGCTCGTGCGGCGGATCGGCGATGGCGGGATCGACGAGGTCGTGCTCGCGATGAATGCGACGCTCGAGGGCCAGACTACCGCGCATTACATCGCCGAGCGGATCGAACGCTTCCCGATCCGCATCACCCAGCTCGCGCATGGCTTGCCGGTCGGCGGCGAGCTCGATTATCTCGACGAGGGGACCTTGGCGCAGGCCCTGCGTGCGCGGCGGCCGGTGGCTTAGGCAGCAACGCGGTCAAGAAGATGTGGTTCGCGCAGAGGCGCACAGAACGCGGAGAAGAAGACAGGAGAGCGATCCACGCGAAGGCGCGGAGAGCTGATTTCGCCGCGCGGCCGCCCGCGTCATCGCCAGCCGCAAATCCTGCGGCTGCCCGCTGCGCGGGCGATACCCCACACGCACGCCACCTCCGCATCCTCCGCGCCTCTGCGCGAACCAATCTTCTTCTGGTTTCGCGCCTTTGCGTGAATCCATTCCGCAGCTGAAACCTTGACGCGCCCCCCGACCTTTCCTAGCTCGCGGGAATGGCAGTCCTAGAAATCCTCGAAGTCCCGCACCCCGGCCTCCGCGCCGTCGCCAAGCCCGTCGAAACGGTGGACGACGCCGTGCGGAAAATCGTCGCCGACATGTTCGACACGATGTACGACGCCCGCGGCATCGGCCTCGCCGCGACGCAGGTCGCGATCGAGCAGCGCATCGTCGTGATCGATCTGCAGGAAACCGAAGGCGAGGGCGAAGACGCCAAGCCGGTCCGCAAGCCGCTCGTCTACATCAATCCCGAGCTGGTATCGGTGAGCGAGGAAACCTCGTTCTACAACGAAGGCTGCCTGTCGATCCCCGAGCAATATGCCGAGGTCGAGCGCCCCACCAGTTGCCGCGCACGCTGGCTCGACGAGCAGGGCGCCACACAGGAAGGCGATTTCGACGGCCTGCTCGCAACCGCGCTGCAGCACGAGATCGACCATCTCAACGGCGTGCTGTTCATCGACCACATCTCGAAGCTCAAGCGCGACATGTTGCTCAAGAAGCTGACGAAGATGCGCAAGGCAGCGTGATCTCCCACTCCCTCTCCCGCTCGCGGGAGAGGGTGGCCGAGCGCAGCGAGGTCGGGTGAGGGCTGTGAGCGGACGCGCGTGGCACGGCCCTCGCCCCGACCCTCTCCCGCAAGCGGGAGAGGTAGAAGGTCAGAACAACCCCTCGATCTCCCCAGCAGCCCCGAACCGGATCCCCTCCGCCGCCGGCACGCGCGGCAGGCCCGGCATCGTCATGATCTCCCCGCAGATTGCCACGACGAACCCCGCGCCTGCGCTGAGGCGCACCTCGCGCACCGGCACGACATGCCCCGTCGGCGCGCCGAGCTTGGCCGGGTCGGTCGAGAAGCTGTATTGCGTCTTGGCCATGCACACCGGCAGATGCCCGAACCCCGCCGCCTCGAACCGCGCGAGCTGCGCCAGCACCGAAGGCTCGGCAACGGCTTCCTCGGCGCGGTAGATCCGCGTCGCGACGGTGTTGATCTTGTCGAACAGCGACAGATCATCGACATAAAGCGGCGCGAATTGCGACGGATGCTCGGCCAGCGCCGCAACCTTCTCGGCCAACTCAAGAGCACCCGCGCCACCCTCGGCCCAATGCGAGCACAGCACCGCCTCGCAGCCCTGGTGCTCTGCGATTTCGTGGATCACCGCGACTTCCTCGGGCGTATCGCCGTCGAAGCGGTTGATCGCCACCACCACCGGCACCCCGAACGCGCGGACATTCTCGATATGCCGTGCGAGATTGACGCCACCGCGTCGCACCGCCTCGGCATCGGGCGCGCCGAGATCGACCTTGGCCACGCCCCCGTTCATTTTCAGCGCGCGCACGGTCGCGACGATCACCGCCGCCGCCGGCTTCAACCCGGCCTGGCGACACTTGATGTCGAAGAACTTTTCCGCCCCCAGATCCGCGCCGAACCCGGCCTCGGTCACGACATAATCCGCCAGCCCCAGCGCCGCCCGCGTCGCGATCACCGAATTGCACCCATGCGCGATATTGGCGAACGGCCCGCCATGGACGAACGCCGGCGTGCCCTCGAGCGTCTGGACGAGGTTCGGTTTGATCGCCTGCGCGAGCAGCACCGCCATCGCACCATCGGCCTTGAGATCGCGCGCCGTCACCGGCTGCTTGCCGCGCGTATAGGCGACGACGATCCGCCCGAGCCGCGTTTCGAGATCGTGGAGGTCGCTCGCGAGGCACAGGATCGCCATCACTTCCGAGGCGACGGTAATGTCGAACCCGCTCTCGCGCGGATACCCGTTGGCCGGGCCGCCGAGCGATTGCGCGATATCGCGCAAAGCGCGGTCGTTCATGTCGAGCACGCGCCGCCACACGATCCGCCGCACGTCGATGTCGAGCGCATTGCCCCAATGGACGTGGTTGTCGATCATCGCCGCGAGCAGATTGTGCGCCGATGTGATGGCATGGAAATCGCCAGTGAAATGGAGGTTGATGTCCTCCATCGGCACGACTTGCGCATAGCCGCCGCCGGTCGCCCCGCCCTTGGTGCCGAAGCACGGCCCGAGCGACGGCTCGCGCAGCGCGAGCATTGCCTTGCGCCCGCTGCGGTTGAGCGCGTCGGCGAGCCCGACCGAGGTGGTCGACTTGCCTTCGCCCGCGGGCGTCGGGTTGATCGCGGTGACGAGGATCAGTCGGCCCTGCTTGGCCGGCGCGGGCAGGGCGGCCAGATCGATCTTCGCCTTGTGATGGCCATACGGCTCGACCGCCTCGGGCGGGATCCCGGCTGCGGCGGCAATCGCGCCGATGGGTTGCAAAGTGGCGGCGCGCGAGATCGCGATATCGGTGAGCATATAACGGCCCTACCAAATCTCTCAGAAAAGGGGAGATGGAGAATGGACGAGAAGGCGGGCCCTCGCGCGTCGCCATTCGGTCTGTCGCGCAACCATTTACCATCCCGACCGCGCGGGCTACGGGTTCGCAGAATGTTCCAGCGAGACCCACGATGACCGGATTGACGATAGCCCTGGTGGCGATAGCCGCGCTTCTGATCGGGCTCGCGCTCGGCTGGGTGTTCGGCAGCAAGCCGGTCGCCGCCGCGCGTGCCGATTCGGCCGCGCGCGAGGCGGATTTCAAACGCGCGATCGTCGATCTCGCCAGCGCCGAGGAACGCGCGCGTGCGGCCGACCAGCTGCGCGCCGAGCTCGCGACGATCCGCGATGAGCGCGATGTCGCCCGGCTCGAGAACACCGCGCTCAAGACCCACACTGCGGCGTTCGAAAATCGTCTTGCCGACATGCACGCCACCAGCGAAGCGCGCCAACGCGCCGAACGCGACACCTATGAGGGCCGCATCGCCGATATCCGCCAGGTCACCGCGGCGCGCGAGAAGATGGTGAGCGACGCGCACGCGACTCGCATCGCCGAACTGCTCCACGCCAAGGAGCTGCTCGCGACGCAATTCGCCGAGGTGTCGAACAAGCTGCTGGCCGACGCGCAGAACGCCTTCCTCAAGCGCGCGGACGAACGCTTCCGCCAGTCCGAGGAGACTGCGGGCGCCAACCTCAAGTCGATGCTCCAGCCCGTCAGCGACCGCCTGCTGCGCTACGAGGAAGCCGTGACCAAGGTCGAGCTCGACCGCGTCAGCGCGTTCGACCAGTTGAAGGGGCAGATCGAGGGCCTCCGCGTCGGCCAGGAGAAGGTCTCGAGCGAGGCCGCCAAGCTCGTCAACTCGCTCCGCAACGCGCCCAAATCGCGCGGCCGCTGGGGCGAGCAGCAATTGAAAAATGTGCTCGAAACCTGCGGCTTGTCCGAACATACCGATTTCCAGACCGAAGTTTCGGTCGCGAGTGGCGACGCCGATGAGCGGGCAGGGGGGCGGCTCCGCCCCGACGCGATCGTCAAGGTTCCCGGCGGTCGCGCGCTGGTGATCGACGCCAAGGTGTCGCTCAACGCGTACCAGGACGCATTCGGCGCAGTCGACGAGGAGGAGCGGGCGAAGGGCCTCGCGCTCCATGCGGCGGCGATGCGTGCGCACGTCAACGGGCTCGGCAACAAGGCCTATTGGAGCCAGTTCGCCGACGCGCCCGATTACGTCATCATGTTCGTCCCCGGCGAGCATTTCCTCTCGGCCGCGCTCGAGCAGGATCCGACGCTGTGGGACTTCGCGTTCGAGAAGCGCGTGCTGCTGGCGACGCCGACCAACCTGATCGCGATCGCGCGGACCGTCGCGGCGGTATGGCGTCAGGAGCGGCTGGCGAAGGAAGCCGCCGAGATCGGCCGGCTCGGCAAGGAAATGCACGACCGGCTCGCCAAGGTGGCGGACGATTTGCGTAAGGTGGGCGCCGGGCTCAACAGCGCGGTCAACAATTTCAACAGCTTCTCCAACTCGTTTAACGGCCGATTGATGGTGACGGGCCGCAAGTTCCGCGACCTCAACATCGAGACCGGCGCGCGCGAGCTCGAGGATGTGTCACCGGTCGAAGCGCTCGCACGCTATGACGAGACTTCGAAGCTCTTGACGCATGCCGAGGAAAAGGCGTCAGAATAGGCCTCACTGAGCGGGGACGGCGAATGAGCGGCACACCGTGGATGGCACTGGCGCTGCTGATCGGCGCGCCGACCGCTGGTGGGGCCGCGGCCCCCGATATCGATGCGGTGCAGAAGGAAGCCATCGACACCGCGTCGCGCGCCGTGCTCGACGGCCATCCTGAGGCGGCGCTCGCCCGGATCGAGCCGGTGATCGCAGCCTATCAATCGGCGTATTCGGGCGAGACGCGCACCGTCTATTGCGGCATGTCGACCGCGCAGACGCTCGCCTATATGGCGCTCGCCGCGTCCGAGAAACACGACGCGGTCGCGTTCGGCCCGGGCTATTGCACGGCGTTATACGTTAAAGGGTTCGCGCTGGTCGATCTCAAGCGCCTGCCCGAAGCGCGCGCTGTCTACGAGCGCGTCGTCGCGCTCGCCCCGATGCACGCGCACTTCCTGACCGAACTCGGCCAGACCTACCGGCCCGATCGCAACTGGCCCAAGATGCTCGATCTGTGCACCAGGGCGGCGGGGCTCGCGGATCTCGCGCCTCCCGACGCGGTTGCGAGCGAGCACGGCTTTGCCTGGCGCTGCATGGGCTATGCGCTGACCGAGCAGGGCAAATACGACGAGTCCGAGGCATTGTATCGCAAATGCCTCGAGCTCGACCCCAACGACGCCAAGGCGAAGAGCGAGCTCAGCGATATCGCAGACCAGCGCCGCAAAAAGACCTAGCCGCGCCTTGCCTGCTGCCCGAGCACCTCATACGCCATCACCGCAGTCGCGACCGCGGCGTTGAGGCTGTCGGCCTTGCCGAGCATCGGGATCTTGACCAGCAGGTCGCACTGCGCGGCATACGCGTCGGGCATGCCCTGCGCTTCGTTACCCGTCAGCAGAAAGGTTGGCGCCTGATACTGCGCCGAGCGATAATCGACGCTCGTATCGAGGCTCAGGCCGACCAGTTGCCCCGGCCCGCTGCGCAGCCACGGCAGGAACGCGCTCCACTCGCACTGGACGACGGGCACGGTGAACAGCGCCCCCATGCTGGCGCGCACCGCCTCGACCGAGAAGGGATCGACGCATTCGCCGATCAGGATCAGCCCGCCAGCCCCGACCGCGTCGCCGGTGCGCAGGATCGTACCGAGATTGCCCGGATCGCGCAGCCGCTCGGCGACCAGCCAGATCCCCGCGGCGCCGCGGTCGAGCGTGTCGAGCGCATGCGCGAATTCGGCGAACACACCGACCACCGCCTGCGGGTTGTCCTTGCCCGAGAGCTTGGAGAGAATGTCGGGGACTGTCTCGATCGCCTCGCCACCCGCGGCTTCGACCGCATCGACCAGCGCGAGCACGAGCGGATGTGGGGCGCTGTCGCGGGCGAAGAAGAGATAGTGCGGGATACGCCCGGCCTCGCGCGCCTCGGTGAGGATGCGCAGGCCTTCCGCCAGGAATAGCCCTTCCTCGCGGCGATGGCGTTTCTCGCGCAAGCTGCGGATGCGCTTGATCAGCGGGTTGGAATAAGCGGTGATCTCGCGGGGCATCATCTTCTTCTTACTCCCCTCCCCCGGTTGGGGGGGGGGGGGGGGGGGGGGCCCCCCCAAAAACGTGAGGTGCCGGGCCAGCCGGGGGCGCCCCCCC
>NZ_JASJVC010000083.1:0-15121 GCF_035019905.1 Sphingomonas sp. 10B4
CCTCGATCCAGCTCTTTGCACGCCGCATCGCAAGACTATGATATCACCCCGAATAATTATGAATCAGACTCTAAGACTTGCTGCGGTGATGCTGAGCGCAGCCGAAAATGGACGCGTTTATCGGCTGATCTATGGAAGTCAATTGGCGTTTATACGTCAGCTGAACAGCCTGGGCGCGGTTACTATGGACGCGGCCCGCCAGTTTTTCATAAGTCGGCGAGACTCAACGGTTACCTCGCCTCAATACAACTTCGAAGCATGGCTATCGTGGCTGAAAGGTCAGACTCTAATTGACATTACCGGCATAGGAGAACACGCGCAAATCAGCCTCACTCCCACGGCGCGCCATTTTCTATCTTGGATGGTCGCACAGGGGGCGTCCGACGAAAAGGCGCTATGAATTGCGCACAATCAATTCCGTAACTCGCTTGCCACCGCCGTGGGCGGTGCCGACGGTATAGGTTGTCCCGACTTCCTCAATCGCGAAGCGCCCGAACACTTCGCGTGCGCCACCTGTGGCGTTCACGGTGAGCACGAACTTTCCGGCGATGCCTGCGAGTTGATCGGCCAGCCTCTGGAAGTCGGCGCGCTCGAACGCTCCGGTTCCATAGTCGCCCTCGTTGTTCCAATAGGGCGGGTCGAGGAAAAACAGCGTGTCGGGGCGGTCGTATCGCCTGATGACCTCGCCATAAGGCAGGCATTCGATCGTGACGGGCGCCAGGCGCTCGTGCAGATCCTCGAGCATCGGAACCAGCTTGGTCAGATCGAACCGGCTGGGCGCGCCCGCGCTGACGCCGAAGGTGCGTCCGACGACGCGACCGCCGAACGCCGTGCGCTGAAGGTACAGGAAGCGCGCAGCGCGCTCGAGGTCGGTCAGCGTGTCCGGATCGACGGCGAGCAGGCGGTTGAACTCGGCGCGGCTCGACAGCTGCCATTTCAGCATGTCGAGGAATGCCTGATAATGCCGCTGCAGGATCCGGAAGAACGTAGCGACGTCGCGAGACAGGTCATTGATGACCTCGACGCGAGCTGGCGCTCGGCGACGCAGGAACACGCCGCCCATGCCGACGAACGGCTCGACGTAGGTTTGGTGGGGAGTGGCGGCGATAATCTCGCATAGTCGGCGGGATAGATTGCGCTTGCCGCCAAGATAGGGCGCAGCCGGGCGCACCGCGCCCAGAGTGGTCGTTACCGATTTCATAATGATTCGTGGCTCACATGACCGCGCCCGCTTAGCGGGTGCGGGATGGCCGGCTTTGCCGACCGGACGTGACGCGCCCGCCGCGCGTCGGCTTACCGGGCTGCAACCCGGACAGCCCCCGCGGCCTTCCGGCGCGGGCGTGTTCAAATTCCGAAGAAGCCGAGGCCGTTGCTCGGCTGCCGCTTTCATGAGACCCTCTGCTCATGCAACACCCGGACCCACCCGAACTGAACGACGATCCTGTCGAGGTGTCCGATGCCGAGTTGATCGCGGAGTATCAGAAGACCGACGGCGACCCGGCCAATCCCGATGTCGAGGCGATTGTGCGCGAGATCGAACGTCGCGGGCTCGATATCTAAAGTCGCGATCCGAATTTACGGAAAATCAACTTTCGTCCGTCATACAAGGGATGCGGCCGACGCCGGGGGCGTCGGCCGTTACCCGCAGATGATCAGCGCAATTCCGCCTCGACCGGCAGACCGCGGTCGAGCAGCGCTTTTAGGATCGCTTCATACGGTCGGTGACAGCTGTCCCACGCATGATCGCGCGGCGCCGCGGCGGCTGACCAGTAGGCGCGCAGCGGCGCGTCGTCCTTCAGGAACGGATAGAGCACCCGAAGCGCCAGGCGCACGTCTGCAGTCGCGATCGGCACGTCCAGCGCCCGGTAGGACGCGGCGTGGAGCACGGTCAGCGCGAGGTTCATCAGGATCGTCTCGGCGCGCTTGCGGCGGAGCTCGACGCGGTCCTGGCTGAAGGGCAGGGCCTCGACGCGGGTGTTCTGGCTGCCGCAGCGCGCGTTCCAGCATGGCAGGCTCGAGCGCACTGACGCCCAGTCCAGACCGGCGCGGTGCACCGTTCGATGATGGATTAGCGCCTCGCGATCACACATCCGGACATGGCCGCATTCGTTGCAGGTCACGCGCACCGCGGCCTCGATCCGGCGCAGGTCTGTTAGGGTTTTGATGGGGCCGACCATGGTCGCGGTGAAGCACATCGTGGCGCGATTCGGCTAGAACATTATGAGAACAAACGCGGCGGCTTATATCGGCGGGATGGACGATCCGACTCACGACGGCCGCTGCCGGCTCTGCACCGCGAACGACCTCGACGGGCTGCGCGAGGAAATGGCGGAGGCGCTATGGGAAAGCCGCCGGGATGGTACGCTGGACGACCGAGCTTGGGCAGAGGCGGGGCCGATGTGGCAGGTCATCTTTCGCGACTTCGGCGCGACTGCGGTCGACTCGATGCTCGAGCGCCATCGGGCGACAGTCTAAACCAGCATATGCGGCGCTCGATCTTTACGAATCATTGACTCTCTCCGGAGGTTGTTGCGAGTGGGAAACAACATGGGGAAGCCGTATGAACATTCTGAACGGCGAATTTTAACCAGGCACAGAAGTCCTGTGCTCTGGCATTTACACAGTCACCCACGGCAAAAATCATTTATCGCCGCACGACGTAATTTGTACGTTTGGGAGCACGTTTCCACATTGTCAAAGCTGCGATCAGCCTAAATTCAAGCTCAGAGTCGCCGCTATCCATGTGGAAGCACACGAGCAATTCCGCGTTCGGCGGAATTTGACGAGCAGCGCTTGAGCCCTCTGTAAGCATCCTAGCGTCGCGGACACTTTGGCAGACACAGAAAAGGCGCCCGAGGCGAAGCCCCGAGCGCCTTTTGCTTGGTATGCCGACAAATCAGAACGGATATGTGCCCGAAACATTGGTCACGATCGCGGCAGTTGAAGCTTTGATGTTGGCCGTTCCGAAATTTCCTTCGCCTGCCGCCGATGCCGTATTGCGGATTGCGACCGTCCCCGATGTCCCCAGGATCGGCGCGAAATAGCCGCTGAAAGTCACATTTGCGATATCCGGCATTGCCAGCCCGACCGGGTACTGCGGCAGGTAGGGGATGCCTGTGATGATCGAGAATGCCCCGCTCGCCGTCGTGTAAGCGTTGGTGGTGAAGGTCAGCGAAGTACGGAAGCTGATATGCTTGCCGGTCAAACGATATTGCGTCGTCGCGACTGAATTGTTGAAAGTCGCATCGCCCACCGTCTGGAACGTCGCGGCAGGTGAGGCGGCGAACAACGTGTCGAAATTGTAAAACCCCGCGCTGATCGTGCCGGGCAGCGTCACCCCCCAGCCGTTCATGGCCGGCGCATCGATCATGTGGGCCGAGTTCGCCGCGATCGCGATGCCCGTACCGGAACCCGAGCCGATGGCGGCAAAGCGCGGTTTGGTGATCGTGGCGACTCCGCCTGCAATATCGAAGAACGGCGCCGTGCGCGTCGTGTTCGCGCCATAGTTGATTACCGGGTGGTCGAGCGTCATCGTCCCGCTAGTGATGCGAAACGCGGGCGCTCCGGTGTTGATCGCATCGACATGACCGGTGGTCGCGGTGACGTTGGCACCCGCTACGAGGACGAAGGGCGTCGTGCCCCCTGCACCGAAGTACATGCGATAGGGGCCGAGCTCCCACTCTCCGCCCGTCAGGTTCATCGCATAGTCGTTCGCGATCGCGCTCGACTTGTACCAGTTCCCGATCTTGAGGTGATCGACAGCACCGTCGATGCGAGAATAGTTGCCATCAAGCGAAAGGCTTTCGATCGCACCGAAGGTGGCGTTACCGCCGCTGCCGGTCGCGAAAATGATGCGGCTCGAAAACGCCGTCATCTTGACGACCTGCAGTCCGTCTACCCGACCAAAGGTCGCGCAAGTGGTCGTTCCATCGGCATAAGCCTGAATCCGGTTCGCGTCGGAAAAACCGTGCGGCCAGCACGCGAGATGCTTGATCGCCACGAAATCGAGCGCGCCGTCGAACGCGATGCCGACATTGGCCGCGCCGATCTGCAGCGACTCCGCGCTCATGCCTCCGGTGTTTCCCGTCGCGTTGATGCCGTTCCACGCCCCTGTGATCTTGATCACGCCACCAAGATAGGCGCGCGACGCGTTCACCAGGCTGATCGCATAGGGGTATTGTGTGAAGCCGGCGCGGGTCGTGACGCTCGGCTGGTCGAATACGAAGCCCACGTCGTAAAGCCCGGCAAAGCTTTCCGATACGGCTGAGGTGACGGTGACGACCGCTCCCGCCGATAGGTTGAACGCGGCGGTCATATGGAGATAGCTCTTGCTCGGCCCGAACCCGATAAGGCGCTGGCCCGGTGCCGCAATCGTCGGCGCGTCGGAGATGATATAGCCGCCGGCGAGCTCGGGGATCACGACGCTCTTGCCGGTCGCGAGCGCGCGCGTGAAGGCGGGTGTCCAGTCAGCGTCTGCGGGGCGCTTGTAGTCGGTGACGTTGATGGTCCCGGCGCCGGCAAATGCCTTCTGAGCCAGCGTGTACGCCGGCGCTGCGAGGTCCGGCGCGCCATTGTATTGCGCCAGCGCGGGCTGCGCGGAAAACGCGAGCACGGCGATCAGCGCGCGCAACATGATCCTGATCACTGGCTTAAGCTCCCGGTATCGGTGACGCCGTTCGTGCCCGGCGTGATGGTGACACAGAATTGCGCGCTCGTCCGCTGCTCGGTAGCCACGAATTCGCTGAGCTGCGAGGAAACACTCGCGAAGGCGCCAGCGGTATAGGTGCCGTTCGCAAGCGTGATCGGCACGGCGGCCGCGCACGACCCCGCCGTGGTCACCGTCACGTTGATCGTTGCCGTGTCGGTGCTGGTCTTGGTCAGGTAGATCGCGCGGCCGGTCTGCGGCGTCCACGGTCCTACCGTCGTCGTCGTGCTGACCGACCAGGTTAGCGGGGTGGAGGTAGCGGGGGGGGTGACGGACGACATCGCCGGGATGCACATGCCGTTGTCGTCGTGATTGGCACAGGCTTGACCAAACGCAGGAGTGGCAAGGAAGAAGCACGCGGCGATGCTGGCCCGCAGAAGCAGGTTTTTCATGTCGATCCTTTCGGTGGGGAATGCGAGACGGGGGATGGTCATCCCCCCGGACGTTTCTGCGTCAGTTCTTGGGGCAGTCCGCGGGCGCGCTGCCAGTCGTCCAGATCGCCGTGAGACAGCGCCGCTCCTGCTTCACGCCAGCGGCGTGCGTGTTGGCCTTGGCGACGTCGCCGATCGCCTCCGCGAGAAGCGCGCCCATCGCCTGCAGATAGCCCTGATCGATCTCGACCATGACGCCCGTCTCGGGGTGACCGAGCGGCTTGAGGTGGAAGGCCTGGACGAATTCAGGGTTGAGCGTCGGCAGCATCGGCCTGTCCGTTCGCGCGTTCGACGAGGGCATCGAAGGATGCAGACAGGCTGCGAGTGTCAACGCGAGCGGGAGGATCGCCAGCAGGCGGAGCGGGTATGGCAATCGCATCGGTCATTTCCTTGAGCTTGGCTTGCACGAGATCGGTCGTCGCGGCGTCGACGCGCGCCATGCGCTTCCCGATCGCATCGGTGGTCGTCTGGGCTTTCGTGGTATCGGCCTTGGATTCGGCGACGGTCCTCGCGTCGGCGGCGACGTCGCGCTTCTCGATCTTCGCTGCGCCTTTCGTCTCGCCGGCCTTCTCGCCATGGAGGTAGACCACCAGCAGCAGGATCAACGCAGCGAGGATCGCATACACCCACCAGGGGAGCGCCTTAAGGAAGGCACCGATGCGCCCAAAGATGGCCTTTTCGGCAAGCCATGCGCCGATGGTGGCGAACATCAGCACCCACTCCCGCCGTCACCGCGGCCTTCACGCGCGTTCACTGTTTCACCGTCGCAACCGCATCCGGCGTGCGCGCGTCGCCCGCGATCGTGGTCAGCTGCTGGGCACGCTCGCGCGTCTTGATCTGACCGGCAACGATCGGCCAGACGATCGCGCCGACCGAACCGAGCAAGATCCCAGCGTCGTTCCCGATCCAGCCTTTGCCGATCGCGAAGGCCATGACCGGCGGCGCGATCTGGCGCACGGCCGCCCAGAGCTGATCGGGCAGCGGCGAGCTGTTGACGGCGATCGGCGGCGTCGTGTCATCGGTCATTTCGGCAGATCCTTCATGCAAAGGGCGCGCTCGGCGGCGCGGCGGTTGGCGAGCCCGGCGACGACGCGGCCGCCGGCCTTGTTCCACATCAGGAAAGCGTCGCAGGCGGCGGCCCACTGGCGCGCGTCGAAGCGGCGATCGACGGTCGAGCCGCAGTAGGCCTTGACGCCGATATTGTAGGCGAGGCTGGTCGCGGCGGCCCATTGGTTGTCGCGCCCGCGTAGGCCGGGCGAGCACGCCGCCACTTGCTGAGCAAAGCCCGCGAGCCGCGTGTCGAGCTTCACCGCGCAGCCAGCCGGCGTCTCCTTCGGCGACGTCGCGGAGACCCCGAGGGTCTCCCCGTCGCACTGCGTCCAGACCCCCACGATATCGCGGTAGGGCACCAGGTGCTGTTGCCCGCCGCTTTCCCAGCCCGAGACGAACGGGGAGAGGATAGTGGCGCAGGTGAGGCCCACTGCGGCGACGAGGGCGCCGACAGCGGGCTTGGTCGGCGCGCGCGCGGGTGCGGCCGCCTGGGGAGGCGTTTGCGACATTCGGTGTCTCCGGATGAGGGTTAGGCTTCGGGCGCGCCGTCGTCGGCGTGATCGTATGTCGCCGCGGTCGCGATAATCCCGCGCGACAGGTCGTCCTGCTCGAGCGCGTCTTCAGCTTGTTGCGTCAGCGCGTCGAGCGACGGGCTCGGCGGCACTACTGGGAAGGCCTGAGCGAACGTGCTTTCGAATATCCCGACCCTCGCGCTGCGGTGATGGGTCAGCGCCCTCTCGACCGGCGGCGCGATCATCGCGAATATCGCAATCACAAAAAAGAGTTCGCCCAGGCCTGTCATGGTGCCTTGTCCTTGTCTGGTTTGAGCAAGGCGAGCGTGGTCTCAATTCGGATCGTGCGACCGTCGATCGCGCTCAGTTTCTCGATAGTGGCTTCTTTGTCCTTGTCCTGCTGATCGACGCGGATCCGCAGATCGTGCGCCTGGCTCTCGACCTCGGTGAGGCGTTGGGTGACGCCGCCGTAGAAGAAGGCTCCCCCGGCGAGCATGGCTGCAATGGTGATCGCTGGCGCGAAATCGTGCCACCACGGGCGCGGCGGCGAGGGCGGGGTGCTAGCCATGACGGCGGGCAGTCTGTTGGACCGTCACGCTCATTTGGCGCGGAACTTCGCGAGCGGGGCGGAGGGGAACCACAAGACGCGGCCGGCGACCTCGATCCCCACTGGGCGGCCGTTTTCGTAGATCAGATTTTCCATGGGCTGAGCCTTTCGGATCGAATGGGCGGGGGCGATCAGGCGCCGTTACCGCGCGCCTGCCACGCGAACTGGAATCCAGTGCCTGTGACGTTCGTGTTGGTGTTGACGGTGAAGCTCGTGCTGGTCGGGCCGGGCGATACCCAGAATTCGGTGATCCCGCTCGCGGAGCGGCTACCCAGCGGCGTGAGCGTGATATTCCCAGCGCCGGGGGTGGTTCCGAGACCGTGCGGGACGACGATCGATGAGGTGCCCACCGCGATGGATGCTTGGCCTTGGCTGCTGGTGACAAACCCGACGGGGTTGTCGGCGATCACGATGTCGGTGCCGCCCGAGGTGTTGCCGATCGAGCCCGACGCGTTGTTGAGGAACTGGCCGCCTGCAATGCGAATATGATCGCAGGCGCCATTCATGGTGAGGCCAAAGCCCGACCCGCCTTGGCCGTTGCCATTCGATCCGAATACGCCTTGCGTGCCGCACATCGGATTCGTGATGTGGATATGCGTCGGAGTCGTATCGCCGCCGGCGTCGTAAATCTGGATGCCGTGGCTGTTGTTGAACAGCGCGATCGGATTGTCGAGGAACAGGTTCCTGCTGTATTTCCCGGAGATGATGAACCCGGCGGCATAGACGTTCACGGTCGAGCTGATCTGCGACGATCCCCACGGCGAGGTGAAGAACGAGTTGATGCTGTCGTTGATGACCCAGTTGTACGAGGCCGACGTGTCGCCGACGCAGGTGACGAAGAAGTTGTTCTCGTTCGGCTGCGACGAGGGGGTCGCGGAGGCCAGCTTCCATCCGGTGGCGTTGTAATAGGCCGTGCAGTTGATCGTGTACATGCCCTGGCAGCCGTCGTACCAGATGCCGAGCCCCTCGTTCGCATCCGAGCGGTTGTTCGCCAGATATCCGTCGATGCAGTTCGCGAAGTACATCCCCGCGGTGGAGCAAGCCTGCGCCTCGTTGTTGGTGAACATGAACTGCGAGCAGCCGCTGATCTTGATGCCGGTTGCGAGCTTTGACGGGGAATTGTGGAACCGGAGCGCGTCCAATCGGAACTGCCCGACTTTCTGGATCAGCACCCCTGAGCCGAGAACGCCCGACTGACTGGCAAACGCGAGACCGCGGATGCCGCCGCCATAGGTCATCGTGCTCGTGTTGCCCCAGGTGAAGGCATATTGCGATGCGGAGCCGTTGACGATCGTCGCCGCGCCGGGCGCGCTGGTCGTCAGCCAGACGTTCGGGAACGAGTGCGCAAGCGAGGTGCTGCCGGTGTTGACCAAATACCTCTTGCCGGCGGAAAACTGAACCTCGCCGCCGCCGCGGCGGTTGATCTCGGTGATTGCCGCCATGACCGCGACGGTATCGTCCGCGATGCCGTCTCCTACCGCCAGGAACGGGTCGTCGTGGACATTGACGACCTGCTGCGATTTTGCACCATGGCTCCCCGGGTCGTAGGTCGCTCCGTGACTGAAGCCCGCCAGTCCCGCGCCTGCGGTGGTCGACAGCAGCGCGGTCGTCGGGCGAGCCGCGAACGCGCTGGCCTGCGGGGTCGAGATCGGCTTGCTGACATCGCTGGTATTGTCGACCGCAGCGAGACCGATGGTGGACTTGGTGACCGTCGGCGACGGTCCGCCCACGAAGCCGGACATGCTGTCATAGGACTCGGGGACCGACAGCGTCTTCAGCAGTCGCGTGAGGACCTGGGCGGCGAGCACATGGAAATAGGTCGTCGGGTGGATGCCATCGGTCGTCGGATAATTCGCGGCGCCGTTCGTGTTCCAGACGCCCGGTCGCGACGTCGATTCGACGAGCTCATTCGGGTCGTACCAATAGTCGATCGCGCCGTTGGCGTAGTTCTTGATCCAGGCGTTGAACTGGTCCCGCGTCTCTCCGACGCCGAAGCCCGACACTGGGGCTTGCGCGGTCGTCGTAGCCCAGGAATCGCTGCTGGTGGTGCGCGGGAACAGCGTGCTGGCAATCACCTTCATGCCGCGCATGCGCATCGCGACCGAGATCTCGGTGAGCCGTGCCTGAAGGTCCGAGAACGTCGCGCCCTGTGCGATGTCGTTCGTGCCCATCGCGATCAGGCCGTGCGTGCCGTACTCGTACATGCTCCGGCGAAGCCAGCCGCTGCGCAGCGTGGCCGAGAGTATCGTGTCCGATCCACGCGACATTCGAACCTGCGGGATGACGGCGCCGTTCACGCTCTGCATCGCTCGCGCGATATAGCCGTCGATCAGCGAGACCGTGGCGTCGCCGGTGCCATCGCCGATCGAATCGGAATGCCAAACGATCGAGACCTGCCCCGCCTCCGTCCGGCCGATCGCGGCAAGCGGACCATAACCGCCCGACGAGGGCTGCCCGCCGGTGGGTGCGGTCAGCGCGCCCGTGCCGTAAACTTGGGTCGTAGAGCTGTTCGAGTCATAGCACGCCTCGCCGTCGACGAAGGCGTAATAGCCCTGCGGCCATGCTCCGCCCGCGGACACCGTAACCGTCGTCCGGACGAAGAAGGTCCCGCCGACGCTGGCCTGATTCGGATCGAACATGAGGCCGGGGATTGGATCGCTGATGACGATTGCGCCGGGATCGATGACCACCTGCTTGCGACCGCCGAACGTGACCGGAACCGCCACCTGCGGGCTATACGGAGGCTCGACGGCGGCGGCGATCGTGATCGCGTTCGGGCCCGGCGTCTCGCCGACGCCGTTGGCACCGACGTAGAAATTGCCGAACACCAAGCACATGCCGTGGACGGAGCCCTGCGGCGTATAGGCCTGCAGGCGGCTTTCGTTGCGCGTGTATCCCGTGACCGCCGCGCCCGCCATCGTCTTGAAGCGGGTCGAGACCGCCTGAAGGGGTTTCCCGCTGCGGGGCGGGACCGTCGGCGCGATATAATCGTCGCGTGCGATCCACTGGGCGTTCTGACCGAAACCGAACTGCAGACCGGTGATGCCAAGCGTCTGACCTGCGGGGCTCTCGATGCACATGCGCCACACGACCGCGCCGGCCGGAACATTGCCGGTAAGCGAATACGCCGCCGCGCGCGCGGACAGGACGCGCTCGAGCGTCATCGGATAAGGCGACCCGACCACCACGCCCGATGCGTCGTAGAACCGGATGGCGGGAGCGCCGAAGCCGAGGTCGACCGAAGTCTGCACGTAACCACGGATGAAGATGGAGTCGCCCGCGTCGAGCGCCGGAACATCGCCACCCACGCCCGGCTTCAAGGTGTCGGCATTGAACGCCCCCCGGGAAAACCCGAGGCCGAGCAGCGCGCTATCGGTGATGTCGCCGATCGCGGTGGTTCCCAACAGGCGCTGCGCTTTGTCCATCTGCTGGCCGAAGCGCAGGAGGTTGAACACCATCCCGCCGTACTGATCGCCCACGATCGGCATCCCGCCGGCTGCCGTGACGAAGCCGTCGCGCACGGTCGCGATGATGACCTTGCGCTCGTCGCTGACGAACGGAACGTCGGTCGTGATGGCGAACGGCGCGCGCTCGGCCAGCGCCTCGTCATAATTGTAATAGATACGCGCTTCCTGACCAGCGGGTGCGGTCAGGTCGATCGGCCAATAGGCCGAGGCGCTGGTCCCGGTGTCGGGAGGCGTGCTGGCTTCGAAGACGCCGACGCGCGCGGAATAGCGGTAGGCTGCGGGGACGAGCAGCGTCCCGCCGTCGATCACCAGCGGCGATGCGAATGTGATCCGCGCGGTGCGAGCATAGCTCTCGTTGGTCAGTGCGGTCGAAAGAGCCGGCACCGCCGCGGCAGAAGCGGCGGCAGCAGTGGCGCTGGACACAGCGATACCGACCTGTGTGTCGAGCCCGCCGAGATCGTAGAAGGCCTGGCGGCGAATCGTCGGGGCAAGCCCGGTGGGATCGACGTAATCGTAGACCTCGTTCGCGGCCGCAAACCCGATCTTCCCGGTCGAATCTGCGGCGACAGGGTTGGCGAGGCTGTTGCCGTTGATGTCGTAGAGCGCGGCGAGGGTGGCCTCGGGCGCGAAAGCCATGACGACGGCATCGGCGAGGTTGTGCGAAGGGATGCCGCGGGCCTTGAGCGTCTTCTTGCTCTCGACCTTCATGCGGCCATTGATGCTCTCGCGCTTCGGCTGGGCCAATTCGGCCTGCAGCTTGTCGCGCAGTGGCAGATCGCGCGGGATCGAGATGAGCAGGTCGCGGTCGTAAGGCAGACCGCGCCGTGCCTGCCAGGTGTTGCGAAAGCGGTCGGCCAAGAGACCCCAGCCTTGCGCCTTTAGGTTCGCGAACATGTCGCCGTGCGTCTTGCCCGGCTGATATTCGCGTTCCGGGCTGTCCGGCGATTCCGATGCAGTCCAGCCGACGAATGATGCTTTCGCGATCGTCGGCGACCGAGCCAACGCTTCGCGCTGCAGCCGCTGCATCTCGCCGGGGACGGATGCGCCGACGCCGATGTCGTCGATATGCAGATTGTCCAGACCCTGACGCGTCACGACATCGTAAGCGTGTGAGGCCGCGGCGTTCGGATTCTCGTCCTGCCACTCTTCGAGACCTGAGAGGGTGCAGCCATAGCGCCAGGCGATCGCGTTAGGATCGTTCGCCTTCGGCGCTGCTGTGTCGCCCTCGACCCCGCCAGAGACGTCGAGTCCGCCCATCTTGCCGCCGCCCATGGGGAAGCCGGGGATGTCGATGTGCGCGTCGACGGCGGCCTCGATCCAGGCCGTTTTGATGATCGCGAGCGCGTTGTCCGAAACCGGCTCGCCCATGTAGACGTAGCGGTAAAGCTCCGGGTCGGTCTGCCGCATCAACTCCGCGTCGTCGGCCAACTCCTTCGGGAACCGGGGGTTCTCGGTGAAATTGATCTTACGGACGATGCAGTAGGGCTTGCCGTCCTTCTCGGCCGGATATTTCGGGTTGGCGACGAAACGCTGATAGGTCTCTTCGAGCGGGTTCTCCGGGTTGAACGAGACCCAGATTTCCGACCCGTCCTTGCGCATCGTCGGAATCAGCGCGTTCCAGCTTTCGGCTGAGACGGGGTTCGCTTCCTCCAGCCAGGCGGCGTCGAAGTTCGAAAAGCCTTTCAGCTTCTGCGTGTTCAGGCGCTTGGCGTTCGACTTGATGCCGGAGAATTTGATGACGCCGCCAGAGGTGCGGCATTTGATCTCGGTCTTGAGGATCTCGAAAAAACGCCCGAGGTCGCGGCGTTCGATCTCGGCGATGAACTCCTGATAGACGCTGTCCGCGATCGACTCCATGATCTCGCGGAAGCAGACCAGGCGCCAGCCGTGATAAAGCACGTTGCTGGTGAGAATCGTCGTGATCGTGCGCGTCTTGGCGCTGCCGCGGCCGCCATAGGCGACTTTGAAGCGAGCGGGCTGGAGATAGTCCCGATATGCCGGGAAGATCTCCAGAACCTCCGGAGTCACGTCTCGGTGATGTTGTAGACCGGCAGCGGCGGTGTCATCGACCCGTCGGAACTGGTATGATCGACACGCTCCTTGAACGCCTGAACGTCGATGTGCTTGCCGATCAACTCGAGGCGCTTCACGCGGTCCGACAGCTTCATTTTCACGATGGTCCCAGCACCGCCGCCGACGCTCTCAACGTCGAGCCCGGCCACTAAACCCGTGCGCCAGATGATCGGCCAATCCTTGACGGCCTTCACTCGGCCTGCTTCGTCATAGAGATCTGCGATGTCGGCTTCGACCTCCTGCGCTAGCCGCGTCAGCAGCCAGTCGGCGTTAATTTTGGTGCGCTTGCTGCGCGCCTCCATCGCTTCGGCGATCGCAGCGGCGACATGCGGCAGCGCGACCAGCTCGCAAGCATGGTGGTTCGCATATTTGGTTGAATACCCGGCGCGGATCGCAGCCTGCCCAGCGTTCAGATCGCGCATGAACTCGACGACGAACAGCTGCTGCCGAACGGTCAGGGGCTTCGACGCGTCGGCCTTGGGCGCGCGAGCCTTGGGCTTCACAGCCATCGGGAATCTCCATGGAATAGGCGCCGGTCACTGGCGCCGCCGCAGATGATCACCCCCTTCCGCGTTGCACGAGGGGCAGGCGTTGCACCCGCAGGACCGGCTATCGCCCCGGCTAGCGTCCGCTACTCGGCGAGAATGTCAGGCGAGGCCCATCCGGCGCGTGTCGGCGATCGACCGCGGCTGGTCGGGTATCAGGTGAAAATGGCCCTTCATGCCGCCCCAGCCTGCGGTGATGGCGGTCAGCGCGAACGCGACCAGCACGGCGCACATGGCGCAGACGAGCGAATAGAGGCTCTCGAAAAAGCGCATGATCAATCCTTTCGGGGGGCGTTGATAAAAAGAAACCCCCGAAGCCGTGCGGCGCGGGGGCAACTCTAAGAACTTGCGCTCTATGCCTGAGGTCACGCCCGGATTGCAAGGGGTTTCGCGAGCTGGGTCGCGATTTGTTCCGGCAGGCTCGGTGCAGCAGGATCACAACGCGCGGTAGACAAAAAATGCCGCCGCGACCGCGATAAAAGCGAGCAGCCATTTTACCATCCGGAGCTGCGCATTGAGTGACGAAAGTTGCGACACCAGCAACACGACGTCTTGCCTTGTATGAACTACCGCTCGGGCCACATCGTCCTGATCGTATTGAGAGAATTCTGCATTCCGCTGCTCTGCCGCCCGAACGCTGTCTTGCAGGCGCGCGGCCCTGTCGTCCCATTGATTCATGCCATGCACCTTCCGCTAAGGTCGCGCGGACCCTTAATACCATCCTACCGCGCAGCATGAATACCGGTAATCCCTGCGCCGCTTTTCGTATCCTACGGTTGACATTCGTTGTCAACCATGGGATACAATCGCTATGTTCGAGATCCGCCAGATACCTGCATTTTCGGATTGGATCGACGGGCTTCGCGATCTGCGTGCGCAGGCGAAGGTTCTGACCCGAATTCGTCGGGCATCGCTCGGCAACCTCGGGGACGTGAAATACTTCGACGGAATCGGCGAGATGCGGATCGACTATGGCCCCGGCTACCGCGTCTACTTCGTCAATCGGGGCAAGGAAATCGTGATCCTGCTCTGCGGCGGGGATAAGGGTTCGCAGGACCGCGACATCAAGCAGGCCAAAAAGCTCGCAAAGGAACTGGAATGATGGGCATCAAGACGACCGCATGGGATGTTACCGCGCATCTGGACAGCGAGGAAAAGATTGCCGCCTATCTCGACGCCGTGTTCGAGGAAGGCGACTTCGAACTGATCAAAGCGGCGATCGGCGACGTCGCTCGCGCGCGAGGCATGACCGAAGTTGCGAACAACTCGGGCATCACGCGCGCTGGGTTGTACAAGGCGCTCGGCGAAGGCGGCAACCCGTCGTTGGCGACGGTTCTTTCGGTGTTGAAGACTATGGGCGTGCAGCTTCGTGCGGCGCCTGCCTCGAACGATGCGGGGCCCGCTCCGGCTGTGCGCGACAGAGCTATGGCCTAGTCGCCAGGTCTACAGCGTTCGTAGTATACGCTGCGACACCGGTCGGCCCGAGCAAGCCAAGATCGCTGTTCTGCGGGCGCGAGGCCGTGTTATCCGCGATCGTCTGCAGCAGTTCCTTCATGCGCACCATCTCTACCCGCAGCGCGCTGACCTGGCTGTTCAGATGCTTCAGCTCGCTCTCGGTCGTGGCATGCGGCGACCTGATGCGTGTGTTAATGTCCAATGGCTTTGTTGCAAAACTGACGTTGGGGATTCCCGTAGGGAATCGAGTGGGATAGATGGGCGTGATGCCCAAAC